>JAGBHP010000035.1 GCA_017935435.1 Clostridia bacterium
GACAATTTTCTTAAGAAAGTTGTCGTTTCTTTTTGGTACTCTTATCTTTTCACTTTTCTCTCTTCACTTTTCACTAAAATTGTCGTTTCCAGAGAAGAGATAAGAGAGAATAGAGAAGAGAAAAGGTGGCTTTGCTAACGCAAAGCTTTTTATATGGTTATGCCCCTCTAAAAGAAACGACAATTTTCGACAGAAGATTGTCGTTTCTTTTTGTACTCTTATCTATTCACTCTTCTCTTTTCACTCTTCTCTAAAAATTGTCGTTTCCAGATAATAGATAAAAGAGAATAGAGAAGAGAAAAGGTGGCTTTGCTAACGCAAAGCTTTTTTTATATGGTTATGCCTTTAATGAAACAGCAATTTTTACCCAAAATCGTGTCTTGAGCCAAAATCAAGCTTATATTTTCTAAAGGTAGCAAATATTTCTTCGATTACCTCGAAATCTGAAAGGTTGGGGTTTTGAATAGCTTTTTGTATTTCGGAAAGAGCTAAAATTGCGGTAGTATCGGCGACTGCGTCTACATCAAAATCGATATCATCTAAAAAAGTGGTTATGTAATTACAAAGAAATTTTTTTACGAGTTCAAGCTTAATGTTCAAAATAATCATCTCTTTCTTTTTTATTTTTTCGCATAAAAAAAGCGCAACCCAATGGGATTGCGCTTAAAAAACACATAACTCCCATTGTATTGCGGTACAATTAAATCTCACTTGAACAAGCATGATAAAAAGGAGTATGTATTTTTACCGAATGGCAAAAATACATGCATAGTTCAACTGAGAATAAAATTTATTTAATTGTACCGCAACATATATTTTACCACAATTATGGAGAAAATACAACCAAAAATACAAAAAATATTGTATAGAATTTACGACAAGTAATTTCACAAAAAGTATTGACAAACTGATTAAAAAAATATATTATATAATGTATGAATTTATGTCTAAATGTATTTTTTCGGAGGTCGGATATGTTAAACACAGATAAAACAATGGAAAAGCTTGTTGCTCTTTGTAAGGGAAGAGGCTTTGTATATGCAGGCTCTGAGATTTATGGCGGTCTTGCAAATACATGGGATTACGGTCCTTTGGGTGTTGAGCTTAAAAATAATGTAAAAAGAGCTTGGTGGAAAAAGTTTATTCAGGAAAGTCCATATAATGTAGGCTTAGATGCTGCAATACTTATGAATCCGCAAACTTGGGTTGCATCAGGTCACGTTGGCGGTTTTTCTGATCCTTTAATGGATTGTAAGGAGTGTAAATCACGCTACCGTGCAGATAAGCTCATAGAAGATTACCTTGCTGAAAAGGGCGAAGAGGCTGTTGTTGACGGCTGGAGCAACGAAAAAATGCTCGAATATATTAATGAAAGCGAAATTGTATGTCCTAAGTGCGGTAAAAAGAATTTTACCGATATCAGAAAGTTTAACCTTATGTTTAAAACATTTCAGGGTGTAACAGAGGATTCTACTGCTGAAATTTTCCTCCGTCCTGAAACTGCACAGGGTATTTTTGTTAACTTTAAAAATATTCAGAGAACTTCAAGAAAGAAAGTTCCCTTTGGTATCGGTCAGGTTGGTAAATCGTTCAGAAACGAAATTACCCCCGGTAACTTTACCTTCAGAACAAGAGAGTTTGAGCAGATGGAGCTTGAATTTTTCTGCGCTCCCGGAACTGATATGGAATGGTTCTTATATTGGAAGGATTTCTGCAAAAACTGGCTGTTATCTCTTGGCATTGATGAAAAGAATATGCGTCTTCGTGACCATAGCCTAGAAGAGCTTTCGCACTATTCAAATGCTACAACTGACATTGAATTTATGTTCCCGTTTGGTTGGGGCGAATTGTGGGGTATTGCTGACAGAACAGATTTTGACTTAAAACAGCATATGAATCATTCGGGTGAAAACTTTGAATATACCGACCCGACAACGAATGAAAAATACATTCCTTACTGCATTGAGCCTTCGCTCGGTGCTGACCGTGTAACCCTTGCGTTTTTAACTGAGGCTTATGACGAAGAAGAGGTTGGAGAGGGAGATAAGCGCGTAGTTATGCGTTTCCACCCTGCACTTGCACCTGTTAAAATTGCAGTTCTTCCGCTTTCTAAAAAGCTTTCAGAGGGCGCAACTGAGGTGTTTAATAAGCTTTCTAAGAAGTACGTTTGTGAATATGACGAAGCAGGAAGCATCGGTAAACGTTACAGAAGACAAGACGAAATCGGTACACCTTTCTGTATTACCTACGATTTTGACAGTGTAGAAAAGAATACTGTAACTATCCGTTTCCGTGATACTATGGAGCAGATTACTTTAGGTATCGACGAGCTTGATAAGTTCTTTGAAGATAAATTTGATTTTTAATTTTAAAAATCAAAAAATATTAACAAATTTTCAGTTTTTGTATTGACAGATTGATGAAAATTTAGTATTCTATATGTATAATTATTGATTGGTTTGTTTGTTATTTTGAGAAAAATCGAAGGAGAGTATTCGGATGATTTCAAAAGCTATTGTTGTGCAAAATCAGGTTGGCCTTCATGCAAGACCTGCTACATTTTTCATACAGAAGTCAAATGAATTTAAGTCCAGCATCTGGGTCGAAAAGGACGAGCGCAGAGTTAATGCGAAAAGCCTTTTGGGTGTTCTTTCACTCGGTATCACTAAGGGTACTGAGGTTACCGTAATTGCTGACGGAGCTGATGAAAAAGAAGCTGTCGATGCATTAGAAGCATTGGTTGAGTCAAATTTTAGCGAATAATGTTTTAAATACCGCCTTTTTGGCGGTATTTTTGTATATATGCGTATATTTAAAAACAGGCAAAGGAAATTGTTGACAAATCAACAATTATGTGTTATAATTAGTTTTGTTGAGCGGTCAACAATTTTTCCTGCGGTAAAGAAAAGCAGGAGGTGAAGTGTTTGATTGATAAAGCAAGGCTTTCTAACATCCCCGAAGAGCCTGGTGTTTATCTTATGAAGGATAAAAGCGGCAGGGTAATTTACGTTGGAAAGGCTAAGATTTTAAAAAACAGGGTCAGGCAATATTTTCAAAATCAGGAAAGGCATGCGCCAAAGGTGCGTGCGATGGTTACGAATACCAGCGATTTTGAATATATTTTAACGGACAGCGAAATGGAAGCACTCATTTTAGAGTGTAACTTAATAAAAAAGCATAAGCCTTATTACAACATTCTTTTAAAGGATGATAAAAATTTTCCGCTTATTCGTGTGTCTGTAAATGAAGATTATCCGAAAATAAGCTTTACCCGTCAGATGAAAAAAGACGGGGCGAGGTATTTTGGACCGTATACAAGCAGTGCGGCGGTGAGAGAAGCGATAGATGCGGCGCAGAAGCTTTATAAAATTCCGTCGTGCAGAATTAAGCTTCCCGAAGATATGGGAAGAAAAAGAGTTTGTCTTAACTATCACATAGGGCAATGTATTGCGCCCTGCATAAATGAAATTTCACCCGTTAATTATAAAAAGCTGATTCACAAGGTTTGCGATTTTTTTGACGGCAAACACGAGGAAATAATTTCAGAGCTTGAAAAGGAAATGCTTATCTGTTCTCGAAATCTGGAGTTTGAGCGTGCGGCGAGCCTGAGGGATAAAATTAACGGCATCCGTGCTATGGACGAAAAGCAAAAAATTGTTTCGGAAAAGCAGGCTGACGAAGACGTTATTGCTTTTTACAGAGAGGCAGACCGTGCTTTTTGTGTGATTTTATTTATCCGACACGGACGTATGCTTGGAAGACATCACGCAATTTTGGATAAAACGGCGGAATTTAGTGACGAGGTTATTACGGCTGATATTATAAAGCAGTTTTATTCGGAGGCAAGCTACATTCCGAAAAATATTTATATTGGTACGCCTTGTGAGGATATTGAACTGATTTCAACGTGGCTTTCGGAGAAAAAGGGGAGCAAGGTAGAAATAAAGCAACCTATGCGTGGCACAAAAAGGGAGCTTACGCTTTTGGCTCACAAAAATGCACGTCAGGCGGCGGTTGATTATATACTGAAAAAAGCCGAAAATAAAATTTCGATAAGTAAAACCGTTATGAATTTAAAAGATGCGCTTGGGCTTAAAACTCCGCCTATGAGAATTGAAGCGTATGATATTTCAAACATATCGGGCGCAGACAGCGTTGGCAGTATGGTGGTGTTTGTCGGCGGAGAAAGTGCAAAACGCTATTACAGAATGTTTAAAATAGAAACGGTTACAGGTGCTGATGACTACAAAAGTATGTCGGAGGTAATTTACAGACGCCTAAAGGAAGCGCAGATAGAAGAAGGCTTAATAAATGAGGGAAAGCTAATAAAAGAAGATGCAAAATTTCTTCCGCTTCCCGATTGCATATTTTTAGACGGCGGTAAAGGTCACGTTTCGGTGATATCGGAGCTTTTTGAGCTTTTAGATGTTGATATTCCGCTTTTTGGTATGGTTAAAGACGACAGGCACAGAACAAATGCGCTCATAGATAGCAAAGGCAGAGAAATCGGCTTAAAAAGGCAGAGCGACATTTTTAACCTCATATATGCCATTCAGGAGGAGGTTCACCGCTTTGCAATCAGCTATCACAAAAAGCTGCGCAAAAAGACGCTTACAGGTTCTGTTCTTACGGAAATTGAGGGCGTTGGAAACGAAACACGCAAAAAGCTTTTAAAACACTTTAAAACGATGACGGCAATCAAAAGCGCAAGCATAGAGGAGCTTGCATCGGTTAAGGGTGTAACTAAAAAAGCGGCAGAGAATATATATAAATTTTTTAAATAAAGGATAAATGACAGAAATTACGATATGAAAGGTCAGGAGATTATGCGTATAATAGTTGATGCTTTTGGCGGCGATAACGCACCTTTGGAAATCGTTAAAGGCTGTGCGATTGCGGCAAAGGAAAATGACTGCGAAATAATACTTGTCGGCAGAGAAAAAGAAATTGAAGATATTTTAAAGGGTTTGGATTACCCGAAAGAAAAAATTACCATTCATAACGCAGATGAGGTAATAGGCGGATGCGAAGTTCCGACAACGGCAATAAGAGAAAAGAAAAATTCTTCGCTTGTTGTGGGTCTTGAACTTTTAAAAGAGGGAAAAGGCGAGGCTTTTGTATCGGCAGGCAACACGGGAGCGTATTTAGCAGGTGCTTTTAGATACTTAGGAAGAATTAAAGGAGTTAAACGCCCTGCGCTTACTACCTATATGCCAACGGCAAACGGTGCTTGCATTGTGCTTGATGTGGGTGCAAATGCTGACTGTAAGCCTGAATTTCTCAAACAGTTTGCGGTAATGGGTTCAGTTTATGCTGAAAACGTTCTAAACATCAAAAATCCTAAGGTTGGTCTTATAAATATCGGCGCTGAAGAAGCTAAGGGAAATGAGCTTATGAAAGCAACTCACGCCTTATTAAAAGAAGAAAAGAATATTAATTTTACGGGTAATATCGAGGCACGCCAAGTGCCTGAGGGCGATGCAGATGTCGTGGTTTGCGACGGCTTTACGGGAAACATCGTTTTAAAGCTCACCGAAGGCGTTGCAATGACGTTTTACGGTATGGTAAAAAAAGCATTTTTAAAGAATGTGCTTACAAAGCTTGCGGCACTTGCAGTAAAAGGCGGCTTAAAAGAGCTTAAGAAAAAAATGGACTATACAGAATACGGCGGAGCACCGCTGCTCGGAATTGACGGTGTTGCAATTAAAGCGCACGGAAGCTCTAATGCAAAAGCGATAGCAAATGCCATAAAAAGTGCTATAAAATTTTATAACGCCGATGTAAACGGAAAAATTAAAGAAAAAATAGTGGAGGAAGAATAAATTGAACGCTAAAATTATAGGTACGGGTTTCTATTTGCCTGAAAGAATACTTACAAATGCAGATTTGGAAAAAATGGTTGATACATCTGACGAGTGGATAACTCGCCGTGTGGGTATAAAAGAAAGACATATCGCAAGAGATGATGAATATGCGTCGGATATGGCGTGTATTGCAGCAAGTAAAGCTATAAAAAATTCAGGACTTTTACCAAGCGATATTGACCTTGTTTTGTGTTCTACAATTTCTGCTGAAATGATTACGCCGACTGTATCTTGTATCGTGCAGAAGAAGCTTGAGCTTGTAAATTCTGCTGCAATGGACGTAAATTCAGCTTGCACAGGGTTTGTTTCTTCGTTAATCGTGGCTCAGCAGTTTATTAAAAGCGGTACATATAAAAATGTTTTGATTATCGGTACTGATACGCTCAGTAAATACACAGACTATACCGACCGCTCTTCGTGTATATTATTTGGTGACGGTGCAGGTGCGGCTGTGCTTACCGCATCAGAAAAAGGCGGAGTTATAGGTTTTGAAATGGGCTCAGACGGCTCGGGCGGCAAGCATATTTCAATCCCCAACTTTAAATACACCGAAGAGGATATCGAAAGACGTGGCGGCGAGAAAAAACGCACATTCTGGATGGACGGAAGCGAAGTATTTAAATTTGCGGTGCGCATTATGGCTGAATCTTCAAAAAGAATTGTCGAAAATGCAGGCTTTTCGATTGATGAGGTTGATATGATTATTCCGCATCAGGCAAATGTTAGAATTGTTGACGGTGCGGCGAAAAGACTTGGTATTCCTAAAGAAAAAGTGTTTACAAACGTTGAAAGAACAGGTAATATGTCAAGCGCATCTGTTGCTGTGGCACTTGCTGAATGTGTAGAAAAAGGACTTATAAAGGAAGGCGACAAGGTTGTTTTGGTTGGCTTCGGCGGCGGTCTTACCTGGGGTTCTGTTCTTATTGAAATGTAATTTTTGAAAGGAAAATAAAAATGAAATCAAATATTTGCGATTTATTTGGAATAAAATATCCGATTTTTCAGGGCGGTATGGCTTGGATTTCAGAGGCTGAGCTTGCAGCAAGCGTTTCAAATGCAGGCGGCCTTGGAATAATTGCGGCAGGAAACGCACCCGCTGAATATGTAGAAGAGCAGATAAAGAAGGCCCGCACGCTTACCGACAAGCCTTTTGGCGTAAATGTTATGCTTCTTTCACCCTTTGTTTCGGAGGTTATGGAGGTAATCTGCCGTGAAAAGGTTGCGGTTGTAACAACGGGTGCAGGAAATCCTGCAAAATATATACCTGCTTTAAAAGAAGCAGGCACAAAGGTTGTTCCCGTAGTTCCTTCGGTTGCTCTTGCTAAAAAAATGGAAAAAGACGGAGCAGATGCAGTTATTGCAGAGGGTACTGAATCGGGCGGTCACGTGGGAGAGCTTACAACAATGGCGCTCGTTCCGCAGGTGGTTGATGCTGTGTCAATTCCCGTGCTTGCAGCAGGCGGAATTGCAGACTCAAGAGGTGTTTTGGCGGCTTTTGCACTTGGCGCAAGCGGCGTGCAGATTGGAACAAGATTTTTATGCTCAACTGAGTGCGTAGTTCACCCCGACTATAAGCAAATGGTGCTTGATGCTAAAGACCGTGATGCAGTTGTTTCTGCACGCAGTACGGGTCACCCCGTTCGTTCACTTAAAAATAAGCTCACTCGTGGCTTTGAAAAGCTCGAAAAAGAGGGAGCAAGCACTGAGAAAATCGAAAAATTCGGCGCAGGCGCGCTTCGCGCCGCAGTTGTTGACGGAGACACGCAAAACGGCTCTGTTATGGCAGGTCAGATTGCAGGTATGGTAAATGAAATATCTTCGTGTGAAGAAATTATAAAAGGACTGATGACAGGTTTAGATGAAGTGTTAGACGGTGTCATCGGAAAGGTGAGATAGATATGGGAAAGACGGCTTTTATTTTTGCAGGTCAGGGCGCACAGGCAATCGGCATGGGCAAAGAGCTGTGCGAAAATTTTAAGGTTGCAGATGATTGCTTTAACGAGGCAACCGAGGCTTTGGGAATTGATATGAAAAAACTCGTTTGGGAAAGCGATGAAGAAACCCTTAAAATTACAGAAAACACTCAGCCTGCGATACTTACAATGAGCGTTGCAGCTCTTCGTGTTTTAGAAGAAAAGGGAATAAAGGCAGATTGTGTTGCAGGACTTTCGCTCGGCGAATATTCAGCTCACGTTGCAGCAGGCTCAATTGAGTTTAGTGATGCAGTAAGGCTCGTGAGAAAAAGAGGAAAATATATGCAGGAGGAAGTTCCGATTGGTGAGGGCGCAATGGCGGCAATTTTAGGAATGGCAGAAGATGGCGTTTTGGAGGTTTGCAAAAAAGCGTCTGAATTTGGAATATGTGAGCCTGCAAACTTTAACTGCCCCGGTCAGATTGTTGTAGCAGGGGAAACTAAGGCTGTTGAAAAAGCGTGCGAGATTGCAAAGGAAATGGGCGCAAAAAGAGCAATGCCGCTTCCTGTGAGCGCACCTTTTCATTGCTCTATGCTAAAAGGCGCAGGCGAAAAATTAGCTGCAGAGCTTAAAAACGTAACCTTTCTGGATATGAAAATTCCGCTTTTAACAAACGTTACGGCAGATTATGTTAACGATAAAGCAGAAATTGCCGACATCCTCGAAAAACAGGTTTCAAGCGGTGTTAAGTGGCAGAAAATAGTTGAAAGAATGCTTGCAGATGGCGTAGATACATTTATTGAGGTTGGTCCGGGCAAGGCACTTTCAGGATTTGTAAAGAAAATAGATAAAACTGTTAAAATTTTAAATGTTGAGGATATGGCATCCTTAGAAAATACATTAAAGGAGCTTTCTATATGAATTTTTCAGGAAAAACTGCGATAATTACAGGCTCGGGCAGAGGAATAGGCAAGGCAGTTGCCGTAAAGCTTGCAAGCCTTGGCGCAAACATTGTAATAAACGATATTGAGCAAAGCACATATGCAGATGCTACAACCGAAGAAATCAAACAAATGGGCGTAGATGCGATTTGCTTAAAGGGCGACGTAAGAAATTATGAAGAAGTTGAAAATATTATTAAAAAAACACTTGACAAATTTGGAAAAATTGATATATTAATAAATAATGCAGGTATAACACGAGATGGCCTTTTAATGAGAATGTCAGAAAAGGATTGGGACGATGTTTTAGATATCAATCTAAAAGGTGCTTTTAATATGATAAAAGCCGCAAGCCGTCCAATGATGAAGGCAAAAGAGGGCGTTATTGTTAATATGGCATCAGTTGTAGGTGTTATGGGAAATGCAGGTCAAGCGAATTACTCTGCATCAAAGGCGGGCTTAATTGGCCTTACCAAAACTGTTGCAAAAGAGCTGGCTGCAAGAAATATACGCTGCAACAGCGTAGCACCCGGCTTTATCAGCTCTGCTATGACAGATGCGCTTTCTGATGAGGTGAAAGAGGATTACTTTAAAGCTATTCCTCTTGGCAGATTCGGATTAGCAGAAGACGTGGCAGATGTTGTTGTATTTTTATCAAGTGACATGGCTAAATATGTGACCGGTCAGGTTATTCATGTAGATGGCGGACTGGTTATGTAGATAGAATGTAATTTTTTAAGGAGGTGAATTATTCATGGAATTCGAGAAGGTAAAAGAAATTATTGTTGACCAGTTAGGCGTTGATGAAGACGCTGTAACAATGGAAGCGTCATTTATCGACGATTTAGGAGCAGATTCTTTGGATATCGTAGAGCTTATCATGGCGCTCGAAGAAGAGTTCGACCTCGAAATACCTGACAGCGAAGCTGAAAATATTAAGGTAGTAGGGGATGTAGTAAACTACATAAAAGCAAATTCGTAATTAAACGAAAGGCTGAGGGGCAGTAAAAACGCCCCTCTTAATTCGCTTGAAATTTTGGAGGATAGTATGCGCAGAGTAGTAATTACAGGTGTAGGAGCAGTAACTCCTATCGGAAACGACGTAAAAACTTTTTGGGAAAATATTAAAAAAGGCGTAAGCGGTGTTGACATCGTTACACGTTTTGATATATCAGATTATAATTGCAAAGTTGGTGCTGAGGTTAAGGATTTTTCAGTAGAAGAATTTTGCGACAGAAAAGAAGCTAAGCGTATGGACAGATATACGCATTATGCAATTGCTGCAAGTATGATGGCAGTAAATGATGCCGGGCTCGACTTAGAAAAAGTAGACAGCGAAAAAATGGGCGTAATAATCGGCTCGGGTATCGGCGGAATGGAAACCTTTGAGGCTCAGGCAAAAATTATGGGCGAAAAAGGCCCGGGCAGAGTAAGTCCTTTCTTTATTCCTATGATGATTTCAAATATGGCAGCAGGTCAGGTTGCAATTAAGACAGGTGCTAAAGGTGTAAACTACGGCGTAGTTTCTGCGTGTGCATCTTCATCTAACGCAATCGGTGATGCTTTCCGCTTAATCGCAGCAGGCGATGCTGATGTTATAATCGCAGGCGGCGCAGAAGCGGCAATCACTCCGCTTTCATATGCAGGCTTTTGCTCGATGAAGGCTCTTGCTACCAATAATGAAGAGCCGAAAAAAGCATCTTGTCCGTTTACAAAATCAAGAAGCGGTTTTGTAATGGGTGAGGGCGCAGGCTCACTTATAATGGAAAGCTTAGAGCATGCGAAAGCACGTGGCGCAAACATCATAGCTGAAATTGTCGGCTATGGCGCAACGGATGATGCCCACCACGTTACAGCTCCGGCTCCCGATGGTGAGGGCGGTGCAAGAGCTATGGCACTTGCTGTAAAAAATGCAGGAATCGACCCGTCTGAAGTCAGCTATATTAACGCTCACGGAACATCGACAGAATATAACGATAAATATGAAACTGCGGCTATAAAAACTGTTTTTGGAGATAGTGCATATAATATTCCCGTAAGCTCAACAAAATCAATGACGGGACATCTCTTAGGAGCTGCAGGCGCAGTTGAAGCAATTGTGTGCGTGCTTGCAATCCGTGACAGCTTTATTCCTGCAACAATCAATTATGATGAAAAGGATCCCGAATGTGATCTTGACTATGTACCAAATGAAGGAAGAAATAAAGAGGTGCGTTATGCGCTTTCAAATTCTTTGGGATTTGGCGGTCATAATGCAAGCCTTTTGTTTAAAAAATATGAGGATTGATTTTTAAAATGGAGAATTTAAGCGAACTTGAAGAAATTATTGGGTATAAATTTAAAGACATTGAGCTTTTAAAGCTTGCTCTTACACATACATCTTACTCAAATGAAAACAAGGGTCAAAGGCATAAAAATAATGAAAGACTTGAGTTTTTGGGTGATTCTGTTTTAGGTCTTGTTGTAAGCAGATATATTTTTGAAAACTATCCTTATTTGCCTGAGGGAAAGCTTACAAGAATAAGAGCCTCCGTTGTTTGCGAGCGTTCGCTTTGGGCGTGTGCTGCAAGCATTCAGCTTGGAAAATTTATGATTTTGGGTAAGGGAGAAGAGTATTCAGGCGGCAGAAACAGAATGTCAATCTTAGCCGATGCATATGAAGCCGTGATTGCCGCAATTTACTTAGATGGTGGCTACGATATTGCGCGCGAGTGGATTTTAAGCCAGGTGCACGAAACCATCGTAAGAAATGTTGACGGAAATCACCTAAAAGATTTTAAAACCGAGCTTCAGGAGTTCATTCAGGCGCAGGGACGCGAAAAGATTGAGTACAGAGTAGTTGCAGAAAACGGACCCGACCACAAAAAGAACTTTTTGGTTGAGGTAACGATTGACGGCAAGGTTTATGGCTTCGGCGAAGGCAACAGCAAAAAGAACGCAGAGCAGCATGCAGCTCAGCGTGCGATGGCTACAATAAGGGTTGCCGGAGTATGATGAGCAAGAAACACAAAAATATACCCATTTTTGTTCCGCATATTGGTTGTCCCAATGACTGTTCGTTTTGTAATCAGAAAAAAATAACGGGTGTAACAGAGGCTGTTACACCCGAAGAGGTTGACCGTATTATTTCGGAGGCGGTAGCTTTGGTAAGTAGTGATACCGAGGTCGAAGTTGCTTTTTTTGGTGGCAGCTTTACGGGGATAGAAAAAAATTACCGAAATTCTCTTTTAACTGTTGCAAAAAAATATGTTGACTTAAAAAAGGTGCAAGGTATAAGGCTTTCTACCAGACCTGATTATATTGACGATGAAATTTTAAATGAACTTAAAAGCTTTGGTGTAACCGATATAGAGCTTGGTGTTCAGTCTATGGATGACGAGGTTTTAGCAAAAAACAGGCGTGGACACACGGCGCAGCAAACGAAAAATGCTGCTAAATTAATTAAAGAATACAATTTCAGGCTTGGGCTTCAGATGATGCCCGGGCTTTTTGGCGATACAAAGGAAAAAACTTTTGAAACCGCAAAAAGCATAATTAAGCTTGAGCCGGACTGCGTAAGAATATATCCGACAATTGTAATTCGGGGGACATGGCTCCATGAGCTTTTCATTAGCGGAAAATATATTCCGCTTACAACTGACGAAGCGGTGGAAATCTGTGCAGAGCTTGTGCCGTTATTTTTGGAAAAAAACATAAAAATAATTCGTATGGGCTTAATGGCAACAGATGTTATAAACGAGGGGAAAGAGGTTTTGGCAGGGCCTTTTCATCCGTCATTTGGTGAGCTTGTTGAAAGCGAGATTTTGTTTAAAAAAGCAAGGGAAATGCTAAAGGGTAAAACGGGGGATGCGGTATTTACTGTAAATCCCAAAACAGTTTCTGCTTTTATTGGCAACAAAAAGAAAAACATAAAAAGGCTTTCTGAAATTGCGGGCGGAAAAATAAAGGTTTGTCAAAACGAAAATTATGGAAGGAAAGAGGTGACGGTGGTTGTATCTTAAAGGTCTTACCATGCAGGGGTTTAAATCCTTTGCAGATAAAATAACGCTTGATTTTTCAAACGGTATTACGGCAATTGTCGGACCTAACGGAAGCGGAAAGAGTAACATAAACGATGCGGTTCGTTGGGTTATGGGTGAGCAGAGCGCAAAATCTCTTCGAGGAAGCAAAATGGAGGATGTAATTTTTGCAGGTACGCAAAAAAGAAGTCCGCTTGGCTTTGCCGAGGTTACGCTTATTCTTGATAATACCGACAAAACCTTTAATATTGCATTTGACGAAGTTAGCGTTACAAGACGTGTTTATGCGTCGGGCGAAAGTGCTTATCTTATAAACAACGCACCTTGCAGACTTCGTGATATTCACGAAATTTTTATGGATACGGGTCTCGGAAGAGACGGCTATTCTATGATTGGTCAGGGTAAAATAGACGAAATATTATCAACAAAATCGGAGGACAGAAGACAGATTTTTGAAGAGGCGGCAGGAATTTCAAAATACCGCTACCGCAAAGAAGATGCGGAAAGAAAGCTTAAAAATACAGAGGAAAATTTGTCTCGTGTGCTCGACATTACCGTAGAGCTTGAGTCGCAGCTTGAGCCGCTTTTAAAACAGTCGGAAAAAGCAAAAAAATATCTTGTTTTAAAAGAAGAGCTTAAAACCTTTGAGGTAAATAATGCAATTTCAGTCATCACTAAAAGCAAGGAGGAGCTTTCAGGCATTGAACAAAAGCTTTCTGTTGCACAAAAGCAGTTAGATGATGCAAAAGCTGACCTTTTAAAAACGGAAAATGAGCAGGGAGAGTATTACCGAAAGGCAAAGGAATACGAAGAACAGGTATCTTCTTTGCAGGAAAAGCTTAATTCGACAAATAGCGAAATCACCTTGCAAAAAGGTGAAATTGACGTGTTCAAAAACACGATAGACGGTAATGAAAAATTAAAAGAAAGAATAGGATCGGAAATTAAGGAGCTTGGTGAAAAAAAGCTTGCGTATTTAGCTGAAAGACAAGAAACAAAAAAGAAAATTGAAGAAAAAAATGAAAAGCTTTCTTTGCTTGATAAAGAAATTGAAAAATTAAATGAAGAGGTTTTGGGACTTTCTGAGGGCGCAGGCGAACAAAACAGCGATATCGATAAATTAAAAGACGAAGTTGTTTCAAAAATGAACACAATATCGGATTTTAAGATTAAACTTTCAAATTCCGATATTATTAAGCAGAACTTAAATGCTAAACTGTCAGAGCTTAAAGAAAGCGCAAAGGAAAGAGAAGTTGATTTTGAAAAGTCTAAGACAAGGCTTTCAGAGCTTCAAAAAAACTATGACGATAAAGAAAAGTTTGTAGAAAACGTGCTTTTAAAGGTAAGACAAGGCGAGGAAGCTTTAAAGGAGCAAAATACGGTTGTTGCCGATAAAAAAGCCGAGCTTAACCGCCTTTTAATGAGTGCAAATGAAAAGCGTTCTAAAATTAACCTCTTAAAGCAGATGGAGCAGAATTTAGAGGGCTATGCTAAAAGCGTAAAGGAAATAATGAAGGCAAAGGATACGGCTTCGCTTAAAAATGCAAAAATTATAGGCCCTGTATCTAAGCTTATTTCGGTTTCTGATAAATATATTCAGGCGATTGAGGCGGCAATTGGCGGTGCAATGCAAAATATTGTCACCGAAAGCGAGGAAGACGCAAAAATTGCGATTAATTATTTAAAGGAAAATCGCTTGGGACGTGCCACCTTTATGCCCGTTTCTGCTATGCGGGGAAGTCTGCTTGATGATAAAAATCTTACAGGTGAGCAAGGGTTTATTAATATCGCATCACGCTTAGTTGATTACGATGAGCGTTTTTCGGGCGTGGTAAACAGCCTCCTTGGAAAAATTGCGGTAGTAGATACGATAGATAACGGTATTAAAATGTCACGTAAGTTTAAAAGCTCATTCAGAATTGTAACGCTTACGGGCGATGTTTTTAATGTCGGCGGTTCAATGAGCGGCGGAAGCGCAGCTAACAGGGGCGGCGTCATGGGAAGAGAAAGCGAAATAAAACAGCTTGAAAAAGAAATGGCTTCAATTTCTAATGACCTTTCAAGGCTTCAAAATGAAATTAAGGAATTGGAAACGGCGCTTAAAGAATCGGAAGAAAAGGTTTTAGATGACCGAGATATTTATCTTGAAAACAAAGAAGTGCTTATTGTTCTAGATAAGGATATAAGCCACATTAAAGAGATTTTAGACGGCTTTGCGGAAAAGGAAGAAAAATTAAAATCCGAAGAAAAGCAGATTTTTGATTTAATTGCAAAGTGCGACGATGAAAAGAAGGAAATTTCTGAAAAAACCGAGGAGGTTCAAAAGGAAATTGACGCTCTTCGCCAAGAAATAAATAAGCTTGAGGAAGATTTTGAAGCGGTTATGTATAAAAAAGAGGAAATCGCAGACAAAATCGTAGAGCTTAATATAGAAAAGAATGTGCTTTTAAAGGATATCGAAACCGATAACGAAAAAATAGAAAATTTAGAGCGTGAAGCACAATTTGCTGATACAAGCCTTTCACTCAGATATGCAGAGCAAAAGGATGTTGAAAGCAAAAACAAAGAATTAGAAGAGAACATTTCGGATTTTAAAAAGCAAATAGAAGAAAATACCAAGCTTTGCGAAACGCTAAAAGCTCAAATTGAAGAAATGCGCAAAACAAGAGGAAATCTTGAGCAAAAGTCGCTTGATGCGCAGAGCCTGGTTAAAAAGAAAAATGACGAGGTTCATAATCTTTCAAATGAATATATGCGAATTGAAAATAAGAAAACCAAGCTCGATGTGGAGCTTGATAATGTTATTTCTAAGCTTTGGGAGGATTATGAGCTGACATTTACAACCGCTCTTGAATATAAGAAGGACTTGTCGGGCGAAAACGTTCCTGCAAAAATCACTTCGCTTAAAAATTCTATCCGTGCGCTTGGAAATGTAAATGTTGACGCAATTGAAGAGTATAAAAGTGTAAAAGAACGCTTTGATTTCCTTTCGGGTCAGAAGAATGATTTAGAGGAAGCCAAAACAAATCTTTTAAAAATTATCAGCGAAATGACGGATGTAATGAAGGTTAAATTCCGTGAGGAATTTGCACGCATCAGCGAAAACTTCAAGCAAACCTTTGTTGAGCTTTTTGGCGGAGGAAGAGCCTCTCTTACTTTAGATGATGAAACAAACATCTTAGAGTGCGGCATAAATATTGACGTTCAGCCGCCAGGCAAAAAGCTTCAAAGTCTGTCGCTTTTATCAGGTGGAGAAAGAGCTTTTTCTGCGATTGCACTTTTATTTGCAATATTTAAAACACGACCCACGCCGTTTTGCTTCCTTGATGAAATTGAAGCGGCGCTTGATGATGTAAATGTTTATCGTTTTGCAGATTATGTTAAAACCTATACAGGCAAAACGCAGTTTATTATCGTTACCCACAGAAGAGGTACAATGGAAAGCGCAGACGTAATTTATGGTGTTACAATGCAGGAAAAGGGTGTGTCAAAGCTCTTAAAGCTTGACATAAACGAAGTTACAGGTTAAAATGTAATAAAATAGTTTATATAGCATAAGCGTAAGCTTGCGGAAATGAGGAATTTAATGTTTGATAAACTGTCTTTTATAGAATCACGATATGAAGAGCTCAGCAAAAAGGTTAGCGACCCTGATGTAATTGCCGACCAGGAAACCTGGAGAAAGCTTTGCAAAGAGCAGTCTGACATTACGCCTATCGTGGAAAAATACAGAGAATATAAAAGCCTTAAAGAAAAAATAGAAGAGGCAAAAGAATTGCTTTCGGATAATCTTGATAAGGATTTTAAAGAGCTTGTAGAAGAAGAACTTGCAGAAAGCAAAAAGGGAATAGCAGACGCTGAAAATGCTCTTAAAATTTTACTTCTTCCAAAAGACCCCAATGATGACAAAAACATTATCGTGGAAATCAGAGGCGGCGCAGGCGGCGACGAGGCGGCACTTTTTGCAGGCGATTTGTTCAGAATGTACTCAATGTATGCCGAAACTAAGCGCTGGAAGGTTGATATTTTAAATTCAAACCCCACAGATATTGGCGGTTTTAAGGAAATTTCTTTCTCTATTGAGGGTCAGGGTGCTTATTCCTGCCTTAAATTTGAGAGCGGTGTTCACCGTGTTCAGCGTATTCCGACAACCGAATCAGGCGGAAGAATTCATACGTCTACTGTTACGGTTGCCGTGCTTCCTGAGGTGGAAGAGGTTGAGGTTGAAATTAATGCAAATGACCTTAGAATTGACGTTTTCCGTGCAGGCGGACCGGGTGGACAGTGCGTAAATACCACCGACTCTGCCGTTCGTGTAACCCATCTTCCCACGGGTCTTGTTGTTTCGTGTCAGGATGAAAAATCGCAGCATAAAAATAAGGATAAAGCAATGAAAATTCTGCGCTCACGTCTTTATGACCTTATGCAGGAGCAACAACACGAGGAAATTGCGCAGGAAAGAAAAAGTCAGGTTGGAACAGGTGACAGAAGTGAGAGAATCCGTACCTATAATTTCCCTCAGGGACGTGTTACCGACCACAGAATCGGCTTTACACTTCACCGCTTAGAGGCAGTTTTAAACGGTGACTTAACCGAGCTTATTGATGCGCTTATTACAACCCGTCAAAGCGAGCTTTTAAAGGGACAAGACTAATTATTTTTTTAAATCGGGATGAATTTTATGGAAACAAAGCTTATAAAAATTGAAAGCAAAAAAGATTTTAATAAATTAACCGAAGCGGCAGAGGCTTTAGCTGATGGCGCTTTGGTTGCATTTCCTACCGAAACGGTTTACGGTCTTGGCGCAAACGCTTTAAATGAAAATGCGGTCAGTGAGATTTTTAAAGCAAAGGGCAGACCGTCTGATAACCCTTTAATTGTTCATATTTTTGATATTGGTCAGGTAGAAATGCTTGCGGAAGAAATAAAACCTTGTGCCAAAGCGTTAATGGAAAAATTCTGGCCCGGGCCTCTTACTGTAATTGTTAAAAGAAAAGAGTGCGTGCCTGACTGTGTTACGGCAGGGCTTGATACTGTTGCAATCCGTATGCCGTCAAATGAGGTCGCAATCAAGCTTTTAAAATTAAGCGGTGTTCCCGTTGCGGCACCGAGCGCAAATACCTCGGGTAAGCCAAGTCCTACTAAAGCATCTCACGTATATAGCGATTTAAACGGAAAAATTCCTTATATAATAGATGGCGGAGCGTCAAAGGTTGGTCTTGAATCAACGGTTATTGATACAACTGAAGATGAACCCAAAATTCTTCGCCCGGGCGGAATAACAAAAAAACAGATTGAAGAAGTTATAGGAAGTGTTTTGTATGACCCTGCGCTTTCTGACCCTTCTAAAACTCCGAAAGCCCCCGGAATGAAATATAAGCACTATGCGCCAAAGGCAGAGCTTACTGTTATTTTAGGAGAAAAAGCAACAGAAGAAGCACAAAAGCTTTGCAAAGTAAGTATGGAAGAAAATATCAAAACGGGCGTTATTTGCTGCGAAAATGAAGAAATTTTTGCAGATTTTATAATAAAATGCGGAAACAGTGCGGAAAAATATGCGGCAGGGCTTTTTGCGGCACTAAGAGAAATGGATGATTTAGGTGCTGAACGCATTTACGCAGTTTTGCCTTTTGACGGTGACGGAATTGAAACAGCAATCCGTAACAGAATTTTTAAAGCAGCTGCAGGAAGAATAGTAAGATGTTAGAAATAGTGAAAATGAAAAAAGAGCATATTTCGCAGATAGTGGCGCTTGAAAAGGAATGTTTTAAAGACCCGTGGAGCGAAAATATGCTAATATCTGAGCTTGAAAGTAAAATTGCGCATTATTTTGTGGCTCAAAACGAAGGCTGCGTTTTGGGTTATATCGGTATGTACGTGACGGCGGATATTGCAAACATTACCAATGTTGCCGTAAAAAAAGAAAACAGAAGATGCGGTATTGCGGGCAGCCTTTTAAAAACGCTTATAAACGAAGCAAAAGAGCAGAAGCTTTGCTTTGTAACCCTTGAGGTGCGAGCAGGAAACAGCCCTGCGATTGCGCTTTATACCCAAATGGGTTTTAAAGAAGAGGGCAGGAGAAAGGGTTATTACAGAGATAATAATGAAGATGCTCTCATTATGACCTTAAACATTTGAGGGCGAAAGGAAAAATTATGGATAAATTAATTCTTGCAATTGAATCTTCGTGTGATGAAACGGCCGCAAGTGTCGTAAAAAACGGCAGAGAGGCCTTGTCGAATGTTATTTCATCGCAAATTGATATTCATAAAAAATATGGCGGAGTTGTGCCTGAAATTGCATCGAGAAATCACGTTTTAAACATCTGTGGCGTGGTAAGTGAAGCGTTAGAGGCGGCAGATAAGACATTTGATGATATCGACGCAATAGCCGTAACCTACGGCCCGGGGCTTGTGGGTGCGCTTTTGGTGGGAGTTTCGCACGCAAAGGCTCTTAGTGCGGCACTTTCTAAACCTCTTATTGCGGTAAATCATATTCACGGTCATATTGCGGCAAATTATATTGCGCATAAAGACTTAGAGCCGCCTTTTGTGTGCCTTGTTGCATCGGGCGGTCACAGTCATATTGTATACGTAAAAGATTATACAGAGTTTGAAATTTTGGGAAGAACCCGTGACGATGCGGCAGGCGAAGCTTTTGATAAAATTGCTCGTGTGCTTGGTCTTGGTTATCCGGGCGGCCCGAAAATCGAAAAGCTTGCAAAAGAGGGAAATCCAAAAGCCGTAAGCTTTCCGCAGGTGAAATTTGAAGATAATTGTTTTGATTTCAGTTTCAGCGGTGTAAAAACTGCTGTAATTAATTATATACACAAGCTTGAGCAAAAGGGTGAAGAGTATAATAAGGCAGATATTGCGGCATCCTTTCAATATGCGGTAACGCAGGCACTTACTGCGCACACGATAAATGCTGCCAAGACAAAAAATACGAAAAAAATTGTTCTTGCAGGCGGCGTAAGCGCAAATACGGCGCTAAGAGATTCTTTTGACGCAGCAGCTAAAGAAAACAATTTTGATTTTTACTGTCCGCCGCTTATTTTGTGTACAGATAATGCCGCAATGATTGGCAGCGCCGCATTTTATAAAATGCAAAAAGGGGAATTTGCAGGCGCAGACTTAAACGCAGTTGCAAATCTAAAGCTGTAAGGAGAATGTTTATGGCTACACAAAAGAAGAAAAAGGGTAAAGCTGTAAAGCTTATAAGTGTTGTCGTGGTTGTGTTTTTGGTTATAGCGGCAGCTAATGTTTTTGCGGACTTTTTCGGATTAAAAGACGGAAATGATGTAAAAATTGTTGTAAACCAAGGCGATACGGCAGATATGATTTCTGAAAAGCTTAAAAAAGAGGGGATTGTTTCAAGTAAGCTTCTTTTTAAGGCTTTTTCAAGGATGAGCGGTACAGGAAGTGACTTCAAAACGGGAAGCTTCTTAATTAACAGTGGCGACAGCTACGCCCAAATCTGCCAAAAGCTTATAACAGTTCCTCTTCCTGAAGGTACAATTTGGGTCACAATTCCCGAAGGCTTTGAGCTGAGGCAAATTGCAGATAAGCTTGAAAGCGAAGGGCTTATAAACCGTAAAAAGTTTTATGAAGAAATAGAAAACGGCAAGTTTGAATATTCGTTTATTGATGAATTGCCAAAACGAGAAAACCGACTTGAAGGCTACCTTTTCCCCGACACCTATCTTTTGTCGCCAACAGACGGCGAACACGCAATTATAAATGCTATGCTAAAGCGTTTTGTTGAAGTTTTTAATGAAAAATATCAAAAAAGGGCAAAAGAAATGGATATGACGACCGATGAAGTCATAACTCTTGCCTCTATTATAGAAAGGGAAGCCCTCGGCGACTCTGACAGAACGCTTGTGTCAAGCGTGTTCCACAATAGGCTCAAAAGTAATGATATGCCGTATCTTCAATCGTGTGCAACCGTGCAGTATATATTAAAAGAAAGAAAAAAAGTTTTGTCCGTTAGTGACACAAAGATTAATTCGCCATATAATACTTATATAAATAAAGGATTGCCGCTTGGACCTATCGCCTCTCCCGGCGAAAAAGCAATTTCGGCAGCTTTATATCCCGAAAAAAGCGACTATCTGTTTTTCGTTCTTGATTCAAGCGGAAATCATCGCTTTGCTAAAACACACGAAGAACATCTTTTGAATCAAAAAAAGTAGTTTTTTTAACATTTCTGTGTATTTTTTATAAAAATATGGAAATAATTGATTGTAAAAAGCACTTTATTATGCGGTTTGAAGACTTTTTTGCAAAAAAAATAAAAAAAGTTGAAAAAAATTGAAAAAAAGTGTTGACAAACCTAAAATATAGTGTTATAATATCTCTTGCCCGCTGAGAAAGGGAACTTTTTCAGAGGCACAGAACCTTGAGAATTGAACAGTGCAGGCTCTTAAAATATAACTTTTGAGTTATGTTAAAGAACAGTAAAAAAGGCAAAGACAGATAAATGTAATGAGCCAAAGCTTTTAATTTAGTATTTAAGCATCTTGAGATGCAACGGATATTTTAATTGAGAGTTTGATCCTGGC
>JAGBHP010000036.1 GCA_017935435.1 Clostridia bacterium
AACAAGTTTCCCTTAATAATCCTTTTGCTTTATTAAAAGAACTCGGCGGTGAGTGTGCGGGCGCCATTTCACTTTATCCTCAGGATATGGAGCCTGTTTGTAATAACAAATTAGAAGAAATATCTGAAGATGAGGTGGCTTCTCTTTTGATTAAACTTTCACGAACCCCGTTATTAACCGGAGAAGGTATCCGTCTTTCGCTTGCCGGTGCTCAGGACAAGTTGGCTTTAACGATTTTTCCTGATAGAGACAAGTATTATAAGCCATCGGATAAATATATTTCAACGTGGATTTTAAAGCCAGAAAACAAGAACTTTCCGGATTTAATTTATAATGAATATTTTTGTATGAAACTGGCGGGGCTTATGGGGTTACAGGTGGCAGAGTGCAAAATTAAAAAGTTTGGCTCTGTTTTGGCTTATATGACGAAACGATTTGACCGCGAGAATGATACTACACTCCAAAGAATTCAGCAAGAAGATTTTTGTCAGGGATTGGGCTTGTCTAATAAAAAATATCAAAGAACAGAGGGAGGCCCAAGCGTTAAGCAATGTTTCCGGTTTATTCATGATAATTTTGCCAACAAAGCAAAAAATGAGTTAAGTTTTTTGCAAAGTGTTGTTTTTAATTTTTTAATTGGTAATTCGGATGCTCACGGAAAAAATTTTTCTTATTTGCACACAGCACAGGGGTATGTGCTAGCGCCTTTGTATGATTTAGTGTCTACACAAGTTTATCAGGGGCTTGCAAAAGAAATGTCTATGGCTATCGGGCGAGAGTATGAACCTGACAAGGTGAGGAGGAGCCATTTTAGAGAAATGGCGAAAGAATTTGGAATTAAAAATCAGCTTATTGATGATATTTTAGATAAATTATCGGCAGAGATTATTTTACAAGCAGAAAAGCTGAAAGAAATGACGATTGAAGAAAAGACTTATAATGCCGTTTATGATAAGATTATTGAGATTATTCTAGAAAGAGCCGGGCAATTATCGTAGTTCTATTTTAGATTTTTGCCAATATTGGGTGTTTTCTAAAATGGAAGAGGGAAAATTCCGACTAATTTAACATCAAATGTTAAATTAGTCGGGTTTTTTGTGATGAGGAGGGTTGCTTTTTATAATTAGTGTGCTTGCGCACCGGATTATGGATTGTACCGCTACGAAAAGCTACGCTTTTCTACTTGTACGAACAACTAAGTGTTGCTGTGTTCGCTATGCTCGCTAGCAACACTAAGAGAAGTTTGCGCCGCTACGAAAAGCTACGCTTTTCTACTTGCGCGAACAACTAACCTTTGCTTCGGTCGTACCTCCCTAGCAAAGCTAAGAGAAGTTTGCCGCGCGCTTGTGACTTGCGTCACGCGCCTCGTAATGACTCGCGAAGAGGAATGACAGTAAAAGGCGAAGGATGACGGGAGAGGAAAATGCTTGATTTTTTTATTTTTTCCTGATACAAAAAATTAAGAGGCGGGGTATATGTGGGAGCAACCCGCCTCTTAATCCTGAAATTGAAACTATTTCTTTTCGTCAGGGTCTTTCAGGATATAGC
>JAGBHP010000037.1 GCA_017935435.1 Clostridia bacterium
ATCAAACTCTCAATTAAAATATCCGTTGCATCCTAAGATGCTTAAATACTAAATTAAAAGCTTTGGCTCATTACATTTATCTGTCTTTGCCTTTTTTTACTGTTCTTTAACATAACTCAAAAGTTATATTTTAAGAGCCTGCACTGTTCAATTCTCAAGGTTCTGTGCCCTCCAAAGGTTTTCAAAACCGCTTAACAGAGCCATTTAAAAGCCCTCTGCGTTTTTGTCTTCCCTCAGGCGACTTTGTTATTATACTACTTTCCCGACACCTTTTTCAACTCGTCTAACTCTCATTTTAAAGCGTTTACACAATTTAAAACATTAAATACTCTCTTTTTCTCTCGTTTTCATTATATTTTCTTTAATTTCCTCTAATTCCATTTCTAAACTCCTCCCTCCCATCTTTAAATACTATATCTCGGTTTTTACTTTCCTTTTATATACTATATATCGGGGTTTCTTCTATATTATATATGTAAAAAGTTTTTTTAAAAAAATTAAACACAAAAAAAGACGGGGCAAAACCCGTCTTTAAAGCACAATGCTTTTTATTTATTTTTTGGATTAACGATATCACGCCAATCGAGGTCGCCACGCTCTAAGCCACGCACCAAAACCTCCGCAGTTGCAACATTGGTTGCAAGCGGAACATTATGAACATCGCAAAGTCTGAAGAGCGCCGAAACATCAGGCTCGTGCGGCTGAGCTGTGAGCGGGTCTCTGAAAAAGAGCACCAAATCAATCTCATCGTACGCAATACGTGCTCCGATTTGCTGGTCACCACCCTGCGGACCTGACAAAAATCTATGTACAGAAAGGCCTGTTGCTTCCATAATAAGGCCTCCCGTAGTTCCTGTTGCGCAAAGAGTATGCTTTGCAAGTATTCCCTTATATGCTATGCAAAACTGCACCATAAGTTCCTTTTTTTTATCGTGTGCAATAAGCGCGATATTCATTAAAATTACCTCCCAGGTAGAAAATTTAATTTATGTCACTTCTTTATGCGCCTGATTGGGATATTTGCAACGAGCGCAGGAACGATTGCCGTTCCGTCCTCATTTTCAGTATTTGCAATCTTAAAATCAAGCTCATTATCTTCTATTTCAATGTATTTTGAAAGGACACCTATAATTTCGCCCTTGATTTTTTCCAAAACCTCGGGGGAAACGCCACGGTCTCCCATCAAAACGAGTTTTAATCTCTCCTTTGCGACATTTTTAGACTTATTTCGCGGAAAAAGCCTGTTAAAAAACTCCATCATACGTTTTCCTCCTATTTACCGAAAATGCGCTTTATGGCACTAAATATGCCGCCTTTTTCTTCGAGGTCCATAAGAGGAACATCAATACCCATGATGCGTTTTGCCACATTTTTATACGCTTCTGCCGGTTTACTTTTTTCATTTAAAACAGCAGGCTCGCCCCTGTTTGTACTTATTATAATATTTTCGTCATCAGGAACAACGCCGATAAGCTTAATTCCTAAAATATCTATAATGTCTTCAAGCCCTATCATATCGCCACGCTTTACCATATCAACCCTGACACGATTTACCAAGAGCTTATATTCTGTTACACCGTGCGCCGTAAGCATACCGATAATTTTATCAGCATCACGCACCGCCGAAACCTCGGGAGTCGTTACAACGATTGCCCTGTCAGCACCTGCAACGGCATTTTTAAATCCCTGTTCAATTCCTGCAGGACAGTCTAAAATGATATAATCAAAATCAGACTTTAGTTCCTCGCAGAGCTTTTTCATCTGCTCTTCATTGATTGCATCTTTATCCTTCGTCTGCGCAGCAGGCAAGAGGTAAAGATTTTCAAAACGCTTGTCCTTAACAAGCGCACTTTGAAGCTTACAGCTTCCCTCTATAACGTCAACAAGATTAAAAACAACCCTGTTTTCAAGCCCCATAACGAGGTCTAAATTTCTAAGTCCGATATCTGTGTCAACCAAAACTACCTTTTTACCCATGCTGCTGAGTGCGGCACCGATATTTGAGGTGGTTGTTGTCTTACCTACGCCGCCTTTACCTGAGGTTACAACAATTACTTCTGCCATTTTTTCTTTAGCCTTTCCGCCTGCAAAAAACAATATTATCTATTTGCGCA
Source organism: Clostridia bacterium (assembly GCA_017935435.1). GTDB lineage: Bacteria > Bacillota > Clostridia > UBA1381 > UBA9506 > RGIG9126. Next base: position 2,115 of record JAGBHP010000037.1, read on the forward strand.
CTTGCGAAAAGTTTGCTTTAAAAAATCATCATATTACAGGCAATTCTATTTTACTTTTCTATAATAACACATTTTTTTTGATAAGTCTATATAAAAATTAACTCAATTTTCATGTATTTTTTGTGGAAAATTGCTCAATAATTATACTTCCTTCCCTAATTTTTGCTATTTCAGGAATTATTCTGACATTTTCCGACAAATCATCAGGAGCGCGGGTTATAAAGTTTGCAATTCTGAGTTGTGTGGGAAGCAGACTAAGGGCAAGCACAAAAGCTTCTTCGTCGCCTTTTGCTCCTGCGTGCACCATTCCCCGCAAAGCACCGACCACAATTACATTTCCGCCTGCAACAAGCTCAGAGCCGGGATTTGCATCACCTATCACAACAAGATTTTTTGTTGCCTCAATCCTTTGACCCGAGCGAACAGTTCCTTTATAAAATTTTGTCATTTCCTCTCCCAGTGAGTTCATAGCTTCCGCTTTTTTAAGCTCTGCATAGGAAAGAAAAGTGATTTCCGCCTTATCGAGCACCTCTTTTATAACTCCCTGAAGCTCGCATATTTCAAACTCGGAAAAATTAAGCGCATTTATAGTGATATTAAGCTTTTCGTTGTTAAAAAACTCCTTTGTGCTTTCAAATTTTTCACGCAGTTCTTTTTTTGCCTGCTCTATCGGCATTCCTGTATCAAGATTTACAACAAGTCCGTCTTTTGAACCTTTTACGGTAAGCACTTATTCTTCCTCCTTAAAAGTTATGGTAATAAAACGTTTTCACGGCTTAAATTTTCGTTTGATGCCTCATTTGCTTTGCTTCCGAAGAAATACTCATTAAAAATATCTCTTCCTATATAAGATACGTTTCCACCCGAGCCACCATGCTCTACTACAACGGCAACCGCAATTTGAGGGTCTTCAAACGGTGCAAAGCCGATATAAATACCATTCGCCGAGCCACGTGAAACCTGTGCACTGCCCGTTTTACCTGCCGTTTGAACGCCAAATCCCGAAAATACGCCTGCCGCCGTACCTTCTGCCGCAACTAATCGCATGCCTTCAAGCACCGCATCGTAATTTTCTTTTTTTATCTCAATGTTACTTCTTATAATCGGCTCTTTATGCTCGATTATTTCTTCTGTTCTGTTTGATTTTATGCTTTTTAAAAGGTGAGCATTATAAAGCTTACCTCCGTTTGCAAGAGTTGCGGCATAATTTGCAAGCTGAATGGGTGTAAACAGGTTATCCGACTGACCGATTGATGCCTGCAAGACATCACCCGGATACCACACGCCGCCTGCCTTTTCTCTTAAAGCAGGATTTGCAATCTGTCCGTCTTCCTCTTCGCCCTCAAGCTCAATTCCCGTATACTGCCCAAGTCCGAACATTTTAGAATACTCATTGAGCTTTTCGATTCCCAGACGCTTACCCATTTCATAGAAAAAGTAGTTGCACGAATGCTGCAAGCCCTGCGAAACGTTAATTGAGCCGTGCGTTCCACCGCTTGAGCGGTAAATCCAGCACGCAAAATCGTGCCCTAAATATTTGTAAACACCCTTGTCGGTGATTTTTTCGTCAGTTGTAGTAAGACCCTCTTCAAGCGCCGCAACCGCCGTTACGGGTTTATAGGTAGAACCCGGCTCGTATGCGCCCATTAGCGCACGGTTAAGCATAGGCTTTGCAGGGTCAGAATACATTTCGTTATATCTTTTGTTAAATTCGCCCGGGTCATACGTTGGATATGATGCGAGTGCCAAAATTTCTCCTGTTTTTACGTCAATTGCAACGGCGGCACCTGCGTTTGCATCGTGTCCGTCGCCGTATCTTGCAGTAGAAGAAATTCTTTGAATATGCGTTTTAAGCGATTCTTCTGCCGCCCTTTGCAAATCAAGGTCAAGCGTCAGCACAACGGAATTTCCCGGTATTGGCTCACGGCTATATACAAGCTCGCTTTTTCCGCCTCTTATTTTGCGCTCTAAGCTATTTACTCCGTCTGTTCCACGCAGATATTTTTCAAACGCTTTTTCTGCGCCCTGTTTTCCGAGGTAATCGTTCATTCCGTAACCCTCGTGCTTTAAAACGGCATATTCGTCGGCATCAATTATGCCCGTTCTTCCTAAAATGTGCGAGGCAACCGTTCCGCTTACATATTCTCTTACCGGCTCTTCATAAACCGAAATGTAAGGATATTTTTCCTTTTGCTCTTTAAGCTGGGTTACGATATTGATATTAATATCTTTTAAGAAAATGTATGGATTGTTAGATGAAAAATTTCTTTGCTCCATAGCATAGCGCATACCGCATATTTTGCGGATTTGGCGTGCATTATATCTACCTGAAATCGCATATTTTTTTACGTATTTATCAATAATATCCTGTGCGCTTATATCAGAATTGTAATTATTTTTTATTCTGAAATCTGTTTCTTTTTTAAGTCTTTCCTCCTCCGTTTCGCCCGTAAAGGTAAAGGTAAACGGAAGATTTTCAGATATTGGAAGAGTGTCCTCATAGCCTAAATTTTCAGCTTCGCTCAAATTGCAAAGATTTAAAATCATTTCATTCATTTGTTCTTTATTATCATCGATTTTAGAAACTGCAACGCTGAAACCAACTCGGTTTTTAACTAACGGTCTTCCGTATCTGTCAAGTATCTCGCCTCTTGGTGCTTTTACGGGAATACTTCTTGCTAAGCGGCTGTCTGAAATTTCACGGTAGTCTTCGCCGTTTATAATTTGCAGGGAAAAAAGACGGTATAAAACAAGCACCGTCACAAGTATTATAAAGGCATAAATCACCCTATATCTGTTTTTTTCAGTATTTTTTCTCTTTTCCTGCAAAGTATCACCGCCTCGCTAATCATTATCCGTTTTTTCGAGCAAGCTTATTTTTCTCATAATCGGGTAGATTAAAAACGCAGAAACTGCGTTATAAATCGCACACGGAATTATTTTGTTAAAAATTGCAAACAAAAAATCTCCGTTTCCCCAGAAAAGAAAATAAAAAACGTAAATTAAAAGTTCATAAAGCGCAGTTATCCAAAGCACAAAAACTGCCGCAACGAATGAATTGTTATTAAAAAGCGTTTCAAAAAGGCAGGCGCACAAAAGTGCCGCAAGCGTACACATAAGTAAATTCATTCCAACCATTTTTCCGCTTAAAATATCTAAAACAAAGCCGACAACGCTTCCATAAATAATAGAGCGCAGGTCACCCCGCATTAAACTGTAACAAATTACAGAAACCAATAAAAGATTTGGAATTACGCCGAAAATTTCAACTAAACCCAAAACGGCGGTCTGCACAATGCTAAGCAAAAACACCGTAAGCGTAAGAAAAACGTATTTCATTCCAAACCCTCCTTTTTTATTTGCCCTGCTTGATAACCAAAACCTCTCTTATGCGCTCAAAGTCAACCGCAGGCTTTATAATCGCATATCCCGAAAGACCCGAGATATTATCTACTATTTCTGTAACCGTACCAATTAAAATTCCTTTAGGATATATTCCGCCAAGACCCGAGGTTTCGATTGTGTCGCCCGGAATAAGCCCTGCACCGCTCGTTACATAGTTTAAGCGGCAAAGACCCTCTTCGCCCAAGGCAAGCTCGCCGTCTACAATTGCGATATCCTCCGTTCTTGTGACAATTGCGCCCACAGACGATGCGGCATCGATAATCGAAACCACCTTAGCAGACACAGGGCCGGCCTCTACCACTCTTCCCACAAGACCTTTTGCGGTAACCACCACATCATTTACATTAATTCCGTGATTTTTACCCTTATCTATTGTAAAAATATCAAACCAGTTGCCCGGATCCTTTGCAATAATCTCGCAACCGACAGTTTCGCCCAAAATTCCGCTTTCTTTAAGCTCTAAGAGCTGTCTTAATCTCTCATTTTCCTTTCGGTAATTTAAAAGCTCACGATTTTGACCCGAAAGCTCATCTACCTCTTCTCGCAGTTCGAGATTTTCTTCTTTTAAAGCCTTCATATCTCCAAAGAAATCGAAAACGCCGCCTACCTTTTCGCAGACAAACGAAATGCCCGACTGAAACGGCTTTAAAACTGCGCCAAATATCCCGTCACCGGGATTTACTCCGCCGCGTGACGTTGCAAAGGAAATTCCCATAAATGCCACGCTTATAACCAATATAATAATTGCAAAAATTAACCACGCTTTTTTTGTCCTTTGGGTCATACGGCTCTCACCTCACAGCTTATAATCAAAAATTTTACTAATTCCACTTTTTAGTTCTCGGCTTTATAAGCTCGCTTCCGTCATCTAATGAATTAAGCGCAAGACCTGTGCCGATTGCAACGCAGTCAAGAGCATTTTCAGCAATATATACAGGTATGCCTGTTTCACGGTGCAAAAGCTCATCTAAGCCTTTAATGAGTGCGCCTCCGCCTGTAAGCGTAATACCTCTGTTCATAACGTCTGCCGCAAGCTCGGGCGGAGTTTTTTCCAAAGTACCTTTAACAGCTTCAACTATCATATAAATAGATTCAGAAAGCGCCATACGGATTTCACGGCTTGTTAAGGAAATTGTTCTCGGAAGACCCGTAATTAAATCTCTTCCCTTAACCTCCATTTCGCCCTCGCCCTCATATTCAAAAGCTGAGCCTATATTAAACTTAATATCTTCAGCCGTGCGCTCACCAATCATAAGGTTATATTCTCTTTTTACGTAATTTACAATATCATCATCAAGCTCATCCCCCGCTATGCGAAGTGACTGACTTGAAACAATTCCGCCGTAGGAAATAACTGCAACCTCGCTCGTACCGCCGCCGATATCTACAACCATACTTCCCGTAGGCTCGCTCACAGGCAGACCTGCGCCGATTGCCGCCGCCATAGGCTCTTCAATTAAATAAGCCTGTCTTCCGCCTGCCTGAAGAACTGTTTCTTCAACTGCTCTTCTTTCAACACCTGTTACGCCAAAGGGAATACAAACAACCACACGAGGTTTAAAAAATCCTCCCGTAGATGCTTTTTTAATAAAATATTTCATCATAGCCTGAGTAGATTCAAGGTCAGCAATTACGCCGTCCTTTAAAGGTCTTATCGCTACGACATTACCTGGTGTTCTTCCTATCATTTCTTTTGCGTCATTTCCAACCTTTAAAACCTGACCTGTTGATTTATTCATAGCAACAACAGACGGCTCTCTTAAAATTACACCCTTACCCTTCATATAAACGAGTGTATTTGCAGTACCTAAATCAATTCCTATATCTCTTGCCATAACAAAAACTCCAATCTATATTAATTTAAAATCAAATTCTTCTCTTAAAACGTCAACTAATTTGCTTACGGGAAGACCGACAACATTAAAATAATCGCCCTCTATTTTTTCGATTAAGATTGCGCCAAGTCCCTGAATACCGTATGCACCTGCTTTGTCAAACGGCTCTTTTGTAGCTAAATACCACATAATTTCAGTTTCTGTAAGCTCTTTAAAATAAACATCTGTCGAAACGAAAAACGAGGTAGCTTTTGCATCAAATGTTCTCATTACGCTGACGCCCGTAATCACACTGTGCTTTTTGCCTGACAGCATTTTAAGCATTTTTTTAGCGTCATCTTCATTTTTGGGCTTTCCTAAAATTTCGCCGTCAGGGGAAACAACAATTGTGTCTGCCCCGATAACGAGAGAGTCACTTCCCTCATTTTTTGCAACATCTGTCGCCTTTAAAAGCGAAAGCTTCATTGCGCTCAGCGATGGCGCAATGCCATCTTCCATACTTTCATCTGCATCGGATTTTTTAACTCTAAAGGACAGACCTATGTTTTTTAAAATTTCCTGTCTTCTCGGTGAGCCTGATGCAAGTATTATATCATACATTTTTTTACTGACCTCCATATCCCGTTTGTTGCAAGACCTGTTATGAGTCCTGAAAAAGCCGAAATAAAGCACAAAACGGGCAGATATCTTAATACATTTATATTGTTTACAACAACTGTTGCAACTAAAACCTGTGCTAAATTAAAGCTGACTGCGCCAAGGATGCTCACCCCAACTGCAGTTACTCTCCCCGAAAAAGTTTTTTTAGCAAACAACATAACCAAAACGCTTAAAAAAGCACCTGCGCCCGAATACATAAAGCTTGTTGGCGCACCTGAAAAAAAGCTTACTAAAAGACTTTTTAAAATAGCAATAACAAAAGTTGCCGTAGGGCTTAATGTGTAGAGCGAAACTAAGCTTACAATGTTTGAAATTCCAATTTTACCGCCGGGAATAGCAGTAAAAATCGGAATACGAGCCTCAATTACGCCCAAAATAAGTCCTAAGCTTACCAAAATTGCCGAAAGAGTGATTTTTCTAATACGCAACGCCGTCAACCTCCCTTTCGCCCTCGATTAAAATAACAAGCCTGTTTGGAAGACAAACAAGCATTTCGCCTGCATTTTTTATGTATCCGCCCAAAACTTCAAGCTTGTCTTTACAACTGCTTTCCAAAACGCAGATACCGTTTTTATCAATCACTACCTTATTATAACCATATTTTGTCTTTATTTCAAGTACGCTACCACTTTTTTCGCTTTCTAAATCGTACTTTCCGTAAATTTCTCCGTCAATTTCAATTACGGCAGTTTGACCTGCATCGCTTTTAAAAAGACTGCCCGAAAAAACGATTGAAAGAGAGGACAAAACCAAAGTTAAAATAAAAATAAGCTTATCTAACTTTTTCATCAGCTTTTTCCCGTTGAGCCGAAGCCGCCTTCGCCTCTTTCGGTCTTTTCCAAATCCTCTTTTACTGTTAAAACCGCCTTCTGCACGGGAGAAAACACCATCTGCGCAATTCTCTCCCCCGGATTTATCAAATAATCCTCTCCGCCTAAGTTAATCAGTCCCACCTTTATTTCACCACGATAGTCGCTGTCGATTACACCTACGCCGTTTGCGAGGCAAATTCCGTGCTTTATCCCGAGTCCGCTCCTTGCATAGATAAATGCCGCCGCATTTTCAGGGATTTCAAGAGCAATTCCCGTAGAAATTAGCGCACGCTCGCCCGCCTTTAAAAGATAAGGCTCGTCAAGAACTGCACAAAGGTCCATTCCTGCACTTCCGTTTGTTGCATAAAACGGCTCTTTGATTTCATTTCCTATTTTTTGCGATAAATATTTTATCGATACATTTATTTCCGTGTTTTGCATAATCAAATAACTCCCCTCGCTAAATGTCCCCTCGTAAAGCTTCTTTCGGGCTTATCAATTTTTTCGCCCATAAGCGCTTTTTGATATTTTAAGATAGTTTCTTGCGTTTCTTTTTCGTCTTCAATCGTAAACAAAAGCCTTAAATCAGCACCTATCGACGCAATTTCCTTTACTCTGTCCGCCATAAAAATAACCTTTGAGTTTAAGATAATATTTCGGCAGTTTTCGCATGCAACAGGAAAAATTTCGCCCATTCTGTCTTTAATTGCAAAGTTTTTTCCCTTGCAGGCACACTTATACGCACTTTTTATAATGCAGTTTTCCATATACATTAAAGGAAGTCTGCCGTAAGCGATTACATCGGGCGTATTTTTGGCATAAGGCGCAAGCTTTTCTATCTCTTTTAAATTAAGTTCGGGAGAAAGCACCACTTTTTTTACACCCATGTCCTCTAAGCTTTTTACCGCCCCCGAGTTAAATACGTTTAATCTGTGTCCTGCGTAAATTTCTTTGTCGCGCGTCTTCAACTGACCGATATTTTGCGCACAAATCTTATTAATTCCCGAAAGGTCAGGCTCTTCGCCGTCTTTTATGACCGCAGGAAGAACAAAAATAAAATCATCGGGATTTTTGATTTTCCCTTTTTCCGAAATCGGCACATAAACCATATCTATGCCCATTTTTTTTGCGATTTGTGCTTGCTCTGCCGTCATACACTCGCAGCAAAGCTCTCCGCCTGTATGAACTGTTTTTTCGTTTGCAAAAAATTCGGCTTTTTTATACTCCCTTTCGTACTTTTTGCATATTTTATTTTCAAGAATTTCTACCGCATTTCTTCTAAGCTCATTTATCGCCTTTATCGGCACCGCTGTGCCGTCTTTGATTTCGCACGTGATTTTATCCGCATAAAACGGCGTATCGCCGAGCTTTTTAAGCTGAGCTGCTGCTCTTTCGGTATCGAGCGATACTTTTTCGGCAACCTCCGCAATTTCGCCCTTTGCAAAGGCTTTTTCGTTTTCCGTTTGTGCTAAAAGTGAAATTTCCTCATCGGGACAAGCATAAAAATGCATATCAATCGGTTTTTTTACGGCATTTTTGTCAGGAAGGCTGATGTCTGCCAGAATTTCCTTATCAATTTTTGCTCCTCCGCTATAATCCATCATATTTTTAAAGGTTTTGCCATAGAAGAACCCTTCCGATGAACCTCCACGTGAAAAAGCAGCAAGCATTTTTTCGGTTTCCGCCTCGTTGTAGCCGTATTTTAGCGCATCACTATAAACACGTGATACAAGACCGACATATTCGGGGCTTTTCATTCTGCCCTCAATTTTAAGCGATGCAACTCCTGACTTTTCTAAGTCGGAAAGCCTTTTTATAAGGCACAAATCCTTAGGAGAGAGTAGTGGCATAGCTTTAGTTACTTCTTTTCCCTCTTCCAAAAGCTTATAAGTTAGCCTGCATGGCTGAGCGCACGCACCTCGGTTTCCGCTTCTTGCGCCAATTATGCTTGACATAAGGCATTGACCCGAATAGCTCATACAAAGTGCGCCATGAGTGAAAACCTCAAGCTCAATATCTGTTTTTTTCCTGATTTCTTTTATTTCGTCAAAGCTTACCTCACGCGAAAGCACAACTCTTTTTGCGCCAAGCTCTTTTACTTTTTGCGCACCGCTCGCATTATGTACCGTCATCTGCGTGCTTGCGTTAATCTTTAAATCAGGAAAGCTTTTGCTTGCAGATAAAAGCAGACCCAAATCCTGAATAATCACACCGTCAGCGCCAATTTGTCTTACATATTCCAAAAAGGAAAGAGCGTCTTTTATTTCAGTTTCCTTAATCAGAATATTTATCGCAACGTAAATTTTAGCACCATAAATATGACAGAAATCTACCGCCCTTTTTAGCTCTTCATCATCAAAATTTGCAGCACTTTTCCTTGCGCTGAATCGGCTTCCACCAACATAAACCGCATCTGCGCCGCCGAAAATTGCCGCCTTTAAGCAATCAAAATTACCTGCAGGTGCTAAAATCTCCATTATTTTCCTCCTTTTGACAAATTTTGCGTTTTCCCAAACCAAAATCGGCTGCCGCAAAACAAACTTTTGCCGCAGCCGCCTTTTAGATAAGCTTCATTCTTTTTAGTGATTCATTTACCTTTGCTTTTGCTTCTTCTAAATCTATCGTTTTAAGCTCTCTGTCTTCCATAACTATTCTTCCGCCAATAATACTCGTTTTAACCTCGGCGCCGCTTGCAGAATACACCGCAAGAGAAATCGGGTTATGAACAGGGATAAGTGACGGAGCAAAAGAATCTAAAATTATAATATCTGCTCTGTTTCCCTCTTTAATTCTGCCCGTATCCGCTCTGCCGAGAGCTTCTGCTCCCCCTACCGTCGCCATAAAAAGAGCATCCTCTGCCGAAACAATGGTTGGGTCTAAGCGTATGCCCTTTTGCAATAGCGCACAAAGCTTTAAATCAAAAAACATATTAAGCGCATTATTGCTTGCCGTGCCGTCTGTGCCGATTGCAATGGAAATGCCCTTTTCCTGCATTTCCTTAATGTTTGCAACACCGCTTGCAAGCTTTAAATTGCTCGTCGGGTTATGCGATACGCTTACGTTTTTTTCCTTTAATATATTCATATCGTTTTCGCTTAAATACACACAATGAGCCGCATTTGTTTTATTTTCAAAAACGCCCCACGAATTAAACATTTCAGTAGGCGATTTTCCGTATTCTGCGTAGCAATCGCCGTTTTCCTTCATTGTTTCCGAAAGGTGAATGTGCATATTTGCGCCAAGCTTTTTACAAAGGCGTGAGGTTTCACGAACGGCTTGTTTGCCGCAGGTATAAATTGCGTGAACGCTGAAATCTATCTTAACTGCGCCGTCATTTTCGCAGTTATACTCATCAAAAAGCGCACGTGCCTCATTAAGCCTTTCCTTGAAATCCTCTTCTTTTCCCGTAACGCATCTTGCGATATTTGCGTTCATTCCTGCTTTTATTGCAGCTTTAGCCACGCTTTCACTGAAGAAATACATATCAGCAAAGGTGGTTGTACCGCTTTTTATCATTTCTGCCATAGCAACCTTTGCGCCGTAGTATACAGCGTCGCTGTCTAAGCGGTCTTCAGCATGAAAAATTTTGTCAAAAAGCCACGTATGTAGCGGTAAATCATCGGCATAGCCACGAAGAAGCGTCATCGGCACGTGGGTATGAGCATTAATAAGACCTGGCATAACAATGCCGCCACGTGCATCAATTATCTTGTCGCTTTCGCAAGGCACGCCGTCTTTTCCAACATATACAATTTTATTTCCCGAAATACGAATATTGCCGCCCGAAATTACGGGATTTTCCTTATCCATCGTAATTATTTCGGCATTTTTAATAAAAATATTCATTTTCTTCCTCTTTAAATTTATTCTTCGGCGGCTTCTTCTGCCTCAGCGTTCTCTATTGCCGCACCATTTGTCTTTTTAGCCGCCATTTCTCTTACTTTTGCTTCAATGCCTGCTAAAATTTCAGGGTTGTCCTCAAGATATTTTTTAGCGTTTTCTCTTCCCTGACCAAGTCTTTCTTCGCCAAGATAGAACCATGCGCCTGATTTTTTAACAATCTTCATATCGGTTGCAATATCTAAAATACAGCCTGTTTTAGAGATACCTGTTCCGTACATAATATCAAATTCTGCCTCACGGAAAGGCGGAGCAACCTTATTTTTAACAACTTTAGCCTTTGTTCTTACGCCTGCAACGCCGTCAGCCTGTTTGATAAGTTCCTGCTTTCTTATCTCTAAACGGACAGAAGCATAGAATTTAAGTGCTCGTCCACCCGTTGTAACCTCAGGGTTTCCGTACATTACGCCAACCTTTTCACGAAGCTGATTTATAAAAATTGCAACCGTATTGTTTTTATTAAGTACACCTGCAAGCTTTCTTAGAGCCTGGCTCATAAGTCTTGCGTGAAGACCCACGTGAGATGCGCCCATTTCGCCGTCAATTTCGGCTTTCGGAACGAGCGCTGCAACAGAGTCAATAACAATTAAGTCAATCGCACCGCTTCGTGCAAGCATTTCAACAATATCAAGTGCCTGCTCGCCGGTATCCGGCTGAGATACGATTAACTCTTCAATATTTACGCCTAAGTTTTTTGCATAAACAGGGTCTAAGGCGTGCTCTGCATCAATAAACGCAACCTCGCCGCCTGCTTTTTGAGCTTCTGCAATTGCATGAAGCGCAACAGTTGTCTTACCCGAAGACTCAGGGCCGTAAATTTCGATAATTCTGCCCTTTGGAAAACCGCCTATACCGAGAGCTAAGTCTAAACTCAATGCTCCCGACGGAATTGCCTCAACATCCATTATCGAATTTTCGCTCATTTTCATAATTGAGCCTTTACCAAAGTTTTTTTCTATCTGTTCAATTGCCGCCTCTAAGGCTTCTTTTTTGCTTTCCTTTACATCTTTAACAGATGCCGTCTTTTTCTCTGCCATAATCTATATCTCCGTTCTTATAGTTTTGATTATTATAAGTTTGTTGCTTCTCTTCTTATTAAATCAAGTGCATTTAAAACCGCAAGAGTCCTTACCTTGTTTCTATCTCCCCAAAGATTAAGCTTTTTTGCAAAAACATGATTTTTACTTGCAACGCCAACATAAACAAGACCTACGGGTTTTTCTTTTGTGCCGCCGCCGGGACCTGCAATTCCTGTAATACCAATACCAATGTCGGATTTTGCGGCTTTTTTTATTCCCTCTGCCATTTCGAGTGCAGTTTCCTCACTTACTGCGCCAAACTTTTCTAAAGTTTCGTGCTTTACGCCTAAAAGTGCCTCTTTTGCTTCGTTTGAATAGGTTACTACTCCCATATTAAACACGCTTGATGCACCTTCGGGGTCAGTCAGCGCAGCCGAAAGCTTACCTGCCGTGCAGGATTCAGCCGTTGCGACAGTAAGATTTTTTTCTTTTAAAATGTCTGCAACAGTTTCCGAAAGCGAAATATCCTCCGTATTATAAACAAAATCGCCGAGCCTTTTTATTACCTCTTCTTTTAAAGGAGAAAGCAATTTTTTTGCCTCTTCTTCTGTTTCTGCTTTAGCAGTTAAGCGAAGAGTAACCTCGCCCGTTTTTGCATACGGCGCAATTGTGGGGTTTGCCTTTTCCATAAGGTCTGAAAGCTCTTCTGCAACCTGAGATTCACCTTTTCCAAACACACGAAGCGTTTCAGACACAATGGTTGCCCCCGTCATTTTTTCCAAATATGGCTTAATTTTATCGTTAAACATAGGAATAATCTCGTTCGGAGGGCCGGGTAGCATAATTACGGTTTTGCCGTCTTTTTCTGCAATAACGCCCGGAGCTGTGCCGTTATCATTTTTTACAGCTTTTGCTCCCTTCGGGATTAACCCCTGCTTTAAGTTAGACTTTGGAAAAGTATCACGCTTTTTAAAAAACTCACGGATAAACAAAAGGCTTTCTTCGTCTTCTACAAGCTCAAGACCTAAGTGATGCGCAACAGTTTCTTTTGTTAAATCATCATCCGTCGGGCCAAGACCGCCTGATGTGATAACAACATCTGCCCGATTCAGCGCAAGACCGATAGCGCTTGATAATCTCTCTGGGTTATCGCCCACAACCGTCTGAAAAAACACGTTAAAGCCTAAAAGCGAAAGCTCTTTAGACAAAAACTGTGCATTTGTGTTTAATATATCGCCCAAAAGCAGTTCTGTTCCTACTGCAACGATTTCTGCCGATAGATTTTTCATTTTTCCATAGCCTTTCTGTGCAAAAAATAATTACTGAGCCTTATGAATACATCTTGGATTAAATTTTTTCATATTTTCAACTAAATTTTCGGGTGGCTGGAATTTAATCATCTTTGTTTCACCCATATCAGAATAAATAATGCCGTAAATTCCGCCTTTTGAGCTATCGTATACTGCATCAAATTTCTTCATAATTGACTGATTTTCAAACTCTGCTTTGTAATTTGCATCGGAAATGTCAGCCATAAGCTCAATATTTTTGCAAGAAACAGACGCTATACGCTTTCTTACCTTTCTTCCCTTTATGGCATCGATATCAAGCTCGCCGTTTGTAAAAATATACTCATACTCAAGGTCAAAATTGCGCAAGAAAATGTACGCAAAATACACAACCGCAACCGCACCTAAAAGAGCAAATGAGCTTAAAAAGGGAACTGACATTAAAAGCGTAAATACGATAAACATAACAACTATCGCAAGCACGATAATTCCGAATTTTGCCAAAAGCTCCTTACCCGTCGTTTTTTTCTTCATAAGGTATTCTAAAAAAGTATCCATTAAAAATCTGCCTTTCTTTATAAATAATTATAATATTCTACTATAATTATAAGTTATAAGGCAATAATTTGCAAGTATTTAGTTTACAAATTCACAATTTGTTTTAAGAAGAATAAAATTTGTTGCATATTTATGCCTGTAATGCTGAAATTTTTACAATAAATTGGGATTTAACGTAGTACCGTTTGGCAGAGCGACAGGCTCCCCTGTGTAAGGGGAACTGTCACCGTAAGGTGACTGAGGGATTGTTTTTGTATCAACGACCGTATTTTAATAACAACCCCTCCGAGTTTCGCTTTGCGAAACCCACCTCCCCTTACACAGTGGAGGCTACGCCCAACCGACAGTTAAATTCCAATTTTCCTTAACAGAAATATTGTAAATTAAAAAAAAATATGATAAAATAATAAATTAGAGAGTTTTGTTTAAAAATATAATATAAACAAACAATATTAAAATAAAAGAAAAGGACGGTGAAGAAAATGGACGCAGGTGCAGGCGGCGGGCGAAGTATAAATGATGGCGTCGGGCGATTGGCAGAAAACAGTCGGTCTGTTTTCTATACCGTTTTTCGTGCCCTTTTTGCCTGAATTTATGTCTTTGCTTCCTAAAAAAATAAAGGAGGAAGGAAGATAGACAGTGGAAGAAAAAAAGGTACTTAATTTAGAGCAAACAATGGATGTTTTGCTTGAAAACAAAAAATTCTCAACGGTAAGAGATATTTTAACCACAATGAATGCGGCGGACATTGCAATTTATTTTGACGATGTTTCTGAGGCTAATTTAATAAGGCTTTTCAGACTGCTTCCAAAGGATTTGGCGGCAGAAACCTTTGTTGAAATGGACGCAGGCGTTCAGGAGGTTTTAATTCACGCTTTTTCTGACAGCGAGTTAAAAGCCGTGATTGATGAATTATATGTCGATGATGCTGTTGATATCGTAGAAGAATTACCGGCAAACGTTGTTAAGAGAATACTTAAAAACACCGACCCCGGTATGCGCAAAATGATTAATGAAATATTAAAATATCCTGACGATAGTGCCGGAAGCATTATGACGATTGAATACGTCAGCTTAAGAGCGGGTATGACGGTAAGCGAAGCACTTCAAAGGATAAGAAAAACCGGTATTGATAAAGAAACTATTTATACCTGTTATGTTACAGAAGAAAACCGAAAGCTTTTAGGCTTAGTTACTGCAAAAACGCTTCTTTTATCTGACGAAGACGCAAAAATCGGCGATATAATGGAAACAAACGTAATTCACGTTCACACCGCCGATGACCAGGAGGCAGTTGCTATTAAGTTTAATAAATACGGCTTTTTGGCTATGCCCGTTGTTGATGACGAGGAAAGGCTTGTCGGAATTGTAACGGTTGACGATGCTATTGACGTCTTAACAGAAGAGGCAACCGAGGATATGGAGGTTATGGCGGCGATTACGCCTTCTGATAAGCCATACCTTAAAATCGGCGTGTTTGAAACGTGGAAACAGCGTATTCCCTGGCTTTTAATTCTTATGATTTCCGCAACCTTTACGGGTATGATAATTACAGGCTTTGAAAACGCATTAAAAGCTCAGCTAATCCTAAGTGCATTTATTCCAATGCTTATGGATACTGCAGGTAATTCGGGAAGTCAGGCATCTGTTACGATTATAAGAGGACTTTCGCTTGATGAAATTCATTTTAAGGATATTTTCACGATTTTGTGGAAAGAATTTAGGGTGTCGCTTCTTTGCGGTGTGACGCTCGGCATTTGTAACTTTATAAAAATGCTTTTAATTGACCGTGTAAACGTAATGATTGCCTCAGTTGTCTGCATAACTCTGGTAATAACCGTTGTTTTCGCTAAAATAGTGGGTTGTTCGCTCCCGATTTTAGCTAAAAAAATCAAGTTTGACCCCGCAGTTATGGCAAGTCCTTTTATTACAACAATTGTCGATGCACTTTCTCTGCTCGTTTATTTTGCAACTGCATCAATTTTGCTTGGTATTTAATGGTTTTTGAGCATTTTTGTAATAATGAATTAAAAAAATTTCATAAATAAATATAGTTTTAAAAAATAATTGTTAAAATTTTGTAAAAAGGCTTTGATTTTTGACAAATTTGTAGTATAATAGTATTCGTGGAAAATTTTTCTTGTAAGGTGTTAAATTTTTATCAAAGAAATTTTTTATCTTACAATAGTTATGAAATTTAAAGTGAGAGGGGTTATAAAAATGACCAACAATAAAGCAGTACTCAGTTGGCTGGAGGAAATGAAGGCTCTTACCACTCCTGACAACGTAGTATGGATTGACGGAACACAGGAGCAAATCGATAAGCTTCGTGCTGAAGCTGTCGCAGAAGGTGAGCTTTTTAAGCTCAATCAGGAAAAATTACCTGGTTGCTATCTCCACAGAACAGCTGAAAACGACGTTGCTCGTGTAGAGGACAGAACATTTATCTGTACAACTAAAAAAGAAGATGCAGGCCCGACAAATAACTGGGAAGCTCCCGACGTTATGTATGCTAAACTCAGAAAACTTTTCGATGGATGTATGAAGGGCAGAACAATGTATGTTATCCCTTATATGATGGGTTCATACGGTTCACCTTTTTCAAAAATCGGTATCGAGCTTACTGACTCAAGATACGTTGTGCTCAATATGCTCATTATGACAAGAGTTGGCACAAAGGTTTTAGAAGAGTTAGGTGACAGCGACGATTTCGTAAAATGTCTGCATGCTAAAAAGGATATCGACGCTGAAAACAGATATATCTGCCACTTCCCAGAAGATAACACAATCTGGACAATCAACTCAGGTTACGGCGGAAACGTACTACTCGGCAAAAAATGCTTTGCTCTTCGTATTGCAAGCCATATGGGCCACAAAGAGGGCTGGATGGCAGAGCATATGCTTATCTTAGGCTTAGAAAATCCCGAAGGCGAAGTTAAATATATCGCAGCTGCTTTCCCGAGCGCTTGCGGAAAAACAAACCTTGCTATGCTCATTCCTCCGGAAATGCTTAAAGGCTACAAGGTTTGGACAGTAGGCGATGACATCGCTTGGCTCAGAATTGGTAAAGACGGCAGACTTTGGGCAGTTAACCCCGAAGCAGGCTTCTTCGGTGTTGCACCGGGTACATCAACTAAGACTAACCCGAATGCACTCAAAACAACAATGAAGGATACTATCTTTACTAACGTTTTATTAAATACTGCTGACAACACCGTTTGGTGGGAAGGCTTAGACGGAGAACCTCCGAAGGAAGGTATTGACTGGAAGGGTAATCCCTGGACTCCTGAAAGCGGCGTAAAGGGCGCACATCCGAACTCAAGATTTACAGCTCCTGCTAAACAGTGCCCCTGCATTTCAAGCGAGTTTGAAGCTCCCGAAGGCGTGCCGATTTCTGCTATCGTATTTGGCGGAAGAAGAGCAAAAACCGCTCCCCTTGTATATGAAGCATTTGACTGGCAGCATGGTGTGTTCGTTGGTGCTACTATGGCATCTGAAACAACTGCTGCAGCTGCAGGCGCAGTAGGTGTTGTAAGACGTGACCCCATGGCTATGATTCCTTTCTGCGGATACAATATGGCTGATTACTTTGCTCATTGGCTTGAAATGGGTAAGAAAATCCCCAATCCGCCGAAGATTTTCCATGTTAACTGGTTCCGTCTTGATGAAAACGGCAAGTTTATGTGGCCCGGATTTGGCGACAATTTAAGAGTTCTTAACTGGATTTTAGACCGTTGCGAAGGAAAAGCTGATGCAAAAGAAACTGCTATCGGTTACCTCCCTGAAGCAAAGGATATTAACATTGAAGGTCTTGATATTTCAGCTGAAACCTTAGAAAAGCTCCTTTCTGTTGATAAGAGCGTTTGGAAGGAAGAAGTTGAAGGTCAGAAAGAATTCTTTGCAAAATTCGGCGACAGACTCCCGAAAGAAATCAAAGATGAGATTGAAAAACTCTCTGCAAGACTTGCGTAAGTAAAGAAATCCTTCAGGCGTAAATTATGTCAATAAGCTTTTAGCTTATTTAATATATCTTCGCTTAGGAGGAAGTTTAATGAAAAAGTCTTTTATGGGCGTAATCTCAGCAATTTTGCTTACCTTTTTGCTTTGTGCGTGCGGCGCAAAAGTAGAAGTTGACCCACCCATTGTAACCGATACTCCCGATATGACGGATACGGCAAACGACAGCGGCTCAAACAGCCGTATGGGAAGTACAAACGGTCTTGCACAGGGCGACGGTATGCAATAATAGTAATGACATATAATTTTTACAAAGAAAAGTGCGATTTTTTCGCACTTTTCTCTTTTTTATACCATAAATTTATCCCATAAAGCAAAATTTTTATTGATGCTCATGTAAATTGGAATTCAGAGCAATAACGTTTGGTTGAGCGTAAATGGGGTCCAGGGGTGAAACCCATGTGTCGTTTTTAAAAGGGGGTGAAGGGGGGAAGGTCGAAATCCCCCCTTCGCTGTGTGCCCCGAAGGGGTATTTTGCTACTTTTGCAATCAAAAGTAGGCCCGCCCGGCAGGGCAATACTAAAATTTTTCTTAAACATAAATTTTAGCAGAAAACTCCTTCCGTCATTTTCCTTTTGAAAATGCCACCTTCCTCTTAGAGGAAGGCTACGCATAA
>JAGBHP010000038.1 GCA_017935435.1 Clostridia bacterium
AAACTCGGAGGGGTTGTTATTAAAATACGTTCGTTGACACAAAAACAACCCCTCAGTCACCTTTCGGTGACAGCTCCCCTTACACAGGGGAGCCTGTCGCTCTGCCAAACGGTACTACGTTAAATTCCAATTTACCTTTCGTTTGAAATTTGATATCGTAGAGGTGTTTGTTTCCGCCCGTTTAAATTGTTTCGATGTTTTTATAAAAGCAAGTTGTAATTTACGGGCAACATAACAAAAAAGTTGTGACTCGTCACAACTTTTTTGTTATTTTATTGCTGTTTTTTCAGTTCTTCCATGCTTTTATCAAGCTCTTCTAAATATTTACCCATTTGTGTCCAATCGTTTGATGCGCTTGCATTTTTAAAGCTTTCATAGGCATCTATCGCATTTTTAACTGCATCAGTTGCCGCCTGCACGTCTTGTTCTGGCACGCTTTCGGGCACAACAGCCTCGATTTCCTCCGTATTTTCCGTTGAGTGTTTAGCAAAGAGCTTTGCCATTGCCTCTTCAATCGTCGGCTCCATTGCAACCTCATTATTATACGCCACAACAACACGTTTAAGCTCAGGAAGAGAAGCGTTATTTTGCGACGTGATATAAACAGGCTCAACGTAAATAAGCGAATTGCGGAACGGAACAACAATCAGATTACCTCTTATAACATCCGAGCCGCCGCTGCTCCAAAGCGTCATTTCTCTTGAAATATCGGGGTCGTTATCAATTTTATTTTCAATCTGCATTGGTCCGTAAATCGTTCTGCTCTTTGGCATGCGGTAGAGTACAAGCTCTCCGTAATGATTTTTATCGGTACGCATCATCAAAAGTCCTACCATATTATGTCTGCCCGACAAAACGTATGGCTGAACCAAAACGAGTTCATCTTTGCCGTCAAAGCTTGCAACAGTAAAATATGCCTCAACGGGAACTTCGTTATTTTGGTATTTTTCGTTCGCTATCTGCCATACATCGTCTTTATCATAGAACTGTTCTGCGCTTTCTACGTGATATTTTTGATACATCTCGCTCTGCGCCTTAAACATAAACTCAGGCACTCTTATATGCGATGCGATATTTTTGGGAATTTCTCCCTCACAAAATACCTCAGGATATATTTTTTTGTATGCATTAATAATCGGGTCGCTTTTATCTATCTGATAGAATTTAACCTCTCCTGAATATGCATCAACCGTCACCTTAACAGAATTTCTTATATAGTTAATTCCGTTGTAGCTCTGCGCATACGGATATTTGTTTGAAGCGGTGTATGCATCTATCGCCCAAATTAATTTTCCGCTATCGTCAATAATCATATACGGGTCATCATCATAAATCAAAAACGGCGCCGCCATTTTTACACGATTTAAGATATTTCTGTTTAACAAAATTTTACTTTTGCTATTTATATTTCCCGAAACAAGCATTTTAAAATCTTTAAAATATGCGGCATATAAAAGCCTTTTTCCAAAGCTTAAACTGTCACCGCCTGCTCCGTCATATTTATTTTCAAAATTCTCTAAGCCTTCGGAATAGTCAAGCTCACTGTTTTCAGGACCGACAATTACATAATCGTTTGTAAGCTCTCCGTAGTATATTCTCGGCTGAGTAATATCAGGAATTTTACCGTCAGATACAGGTGGAATATCTTTTACCATAAATTCAGGCTGACCCTCGGCAGTCACACTGTTTATCGGGCTTACAACCGCACCGAAGCCATGCGTATAGCGAAACGTCTTGTTTGCGTAAGATTTCGCCGCTTCATCAATGTTATCCTTATTCATTTCACGAGCCGCAAGGCTTACCGCAGTAACCTTGCCGTCAATCTCATACGGAACTACATCCACATCATTAAACGAGTAATATTTTCTCAAATACTGAAGCTGATTATATGCCGTAAGAGTTGCGCCAAAGTCTGTTATTCTGATGTTTTCAATTGCCGCACTTTCCTCTTCAATATCAGAATAGGTAAGGTTTGTTGCAACGCTATACTCTATTTCCTCAACATTTTCTAAGTTAAAAGCGGCTTTTGTCGCCTCCATATTATGCGAAATATATTCTTTTTGCATATTTCTTTCATTCGGCTTTACAACAATTTCTTCGACTCCAATTGAAATTGCACTTGCAAGTATAAACAAAACAGGAAGAGCTAAAACCGCTGAAATGAGCAGTTTATATCTTCTTTTAATCAAAAATATAACCGCAAGAACAATTGCAAGAATTAAAACAAACGGCGCTATTTTATAATAAATCATCCACACGTTTGCTTCAATAAAGCCTGCGCCTTTTAGCGCATCGCTTCCAAAGCTTGAATAAAGAATTTCTTCTGCCGTAAACTTGTATGAAAAGACTATAAACACAAAATAAAGCAAAAGGTTTATTACAATATGTGTCAGTGCTCCCTTTTCTTCATAAAATAAGCCCTTTAAGCTCCTGCCCGTATCCTTTATAAGAAGTAAGTAATAAAGACAAGCACTTAAAATTGCCGAAACAAGAAAAATCGCTTTAAAATTGCCTGCAACCGAAACAAAAAGCGGTCTTAAAAACACATAATAGCCTACATCCTGACCAAAAAGCGGGTCGTTTGTGCCAAAGCTTTCACCATTTACTGCAAGCATAACAGTTTTATATAAATCAGCTGATAATGCATCGCTTAGAAAGTACGCTAAAAACAAAGATACAACAATATACGGCCACTTTTTTTGCACAATTGCCAAATCTCTTTTTTTACTTAATCCAAATTTTTTCAAAGCGAGTAAATTGATAAAAATTACTGCAAAAAATACCGCAAAGCCTACCGCCTGTGTTGTAAGCTGATAGGTGATGTTTTTCCAGAAAACCTGAACAAAATTTTCGCCTATTTCTTTAATTTGCCAGTATTCCATTACATAAGAAAAAGACGATAAGCCAAGTGTTAATAAAGCAAGCAGAATTATAGCCAAAATCACAATCACTTTTATGTGCTTCGGCTTTTTAAAAGACACTCCATCCTTCCATTTTTTCGCAAAATCCCCACCATAAGAATTGTTATAAAAATTTCCGTTAAAACCGTCCATTTTCTATCTCCTTTTAAAAAGTCATCTATTAAAAAATAGCATCTGCAAACTGCTCGGGGTCAAATTTCTGCAAATCGTCTGCCCCTTCGCCTACACCGATAAGCTTTACTCCTATGCCCTGCTCACGTGCTAAGGCTATTACAACTCCGCCCTTTGCCGTTCCGTCAAGCTTGGTGAGAATAACGCCCGAAATCGGCGAAACAAGAGCAAATTCCTTTGCCTGAATTAACGCATTCTGACCTGTTGAGCCGTCTAAAACAAGCAAAAATTCATCAGGCGCTCTGCCTGTTTCACGCTCAATTACACGTGATGTTTTTGCAAGCTCATCCATAAGGTGTTTTTTGTTGTGCAGTCTTCCTGCCGTGTCACAAATTACAACATCAGCATTTCTTGCCTGTGCCGCCTTAATTGCATCAAAAACAACAGCAGACGGGTCTGACCCCTCGGTGTGCTTTACAATATCTGCACCGCTGCGCTCTGCCCATATTTCAAGCTGGTCGATAGCTGCAGCACGGAACGTATCGCCTGCTGCTAAAATTACTTTTTTCCCTTCCGAAACATAGCTTTTAGCAAGCTTTCCGATTGACGTTGTCTTACCTACGCCATTTACACCAATAACCATAATAACCGAAGGTTTATTTTCTATGTGCATTTCGTTGTCGGTGCCTTTTAATATATCTTTAATGATTTCCTTAAGTACAGATTTTAATTCTGAAGCCTCTTTAATATTTTCTTTTTTTGCACGCGTGCGAAGCTCACCGATTATATAAAGCGAGGTATCAACGCCGATATCCGCCATAATAAGCGCCTCTTCAAGCTCTTCAAACAACTCCTCGTCAACCGCTTTAAAAGCACCAAGCACGCTGTCTACTCTGTCAGTAATTGCGCTTTTTGTTTTTGAAAGACCTGCGGCAAGCTTTGAAAAAAAGCTTTGCTTTTCTAAAGGTTTTTCTTCTGTTTTTTCGGCGATTTCTTCAAAAAGCTCTGCTTCCTGCGCTTGTTCATCAATCTCTTTGCTTTGCGCTTCTTCTGATTTTTCTTCTTCAAATTTTATCACATCATCTGCCTGAATTTCGTTTATATCTAATGTATCGACAGAATCGCTTACAGATACTTCCTCTAAAGCCTCTCTATCTTCTGCAGCTTCATCAGAGAAATCCTGAATTTCTTCGTTTATTTCCTCGTTTATTTCCTCGTTTATTTCCTCGTTTATTTCCTCATTTTGTACATTTTCCTGTACATTTTTCTTGCCTTTAAATTTGTCAAAAAATCCCTTAAGCATTTTTTGTCCTCCTTGCCTTTAATCCAAAAAGCCTTTTATCGTTTCCTCGTTTTCGTTCTTTTTATCTCTGCTCATAAGTGCTTTTACAGCATCTTTTGCACTTTTTCCCTCAAAAAGCACGCTGTATGCTGCCTGAGTTATCGGCATTTCCACGCCATTTTTCTTAGCCAAGCGGTATGCGGCATTTGCAGTTACTATACCCTCAACTACCATTTTTACCTCTTTTATTGCGTCTTTTGCAGACATTCCCTGACCGATTAAAATTCCTGCTCTTCTGTTTCTTGAATGCATACTCGTGCACGTTACAATGAGGTCACCCATACCCGAAAGTCCGCTAAAGGTTTTAATATCTGCGCCTTCTGATGCACCAAGTCTTGCAATTTCTGCCATACCGCGCGTCATAAGCGCCGCCTTTGCGTTATCGCCAAGGTTTAAGCCATCAGATACGCCTGCGCAAAGCGCAATTACGTTTTTAAGTGCTCCGCCAAACTCAACGCCAACAACATCAGCACAGGTATATACCCTAAATGTATCACACATTAAAACGTCCTGAATTTTTTTGCAAATTTCAATATTTTCAGACGCAACAACATTTGTTGTTGGAAGGTCACGTGCAACCTCCTCTGCGTGAGAAGGTCCTGACATAACGCAGATTTCTGCCTGTGGAATTTCCTTTTTTATTGCAACCGATAGTCTTTCTAAGGTGTCCTCCGTCAAACCCTTTGAGGCATTTACAATAATCGTTCCCTCTTTAACAAAAGGCGAAAGCTTTTTTGCCGTACTTTTAGTAGCAGACGACGGCGTAACCATAAATATTATTTCAGCGCCCTTTACTGCTTCTTCTAAATCCGATGTAAAATCAATCTCCTCAGGCAAAGCAATTCCTGGCAAAAATGGTTTATTTTCTTTAAATTTTCTTAAATTGTCGCTTTCTTCCTTCATATAAGACCACAGGCTTACGTCAAATCCACGCTTTACCAAAAGCACTGCAATCGCCGTACCCCATCCGCCTGAGCCAATTACTGCAATTTTACTTTTCATAATGCTCTCCTTTTTCGCTTATTTTTTCTGTCCGAGCTTTGATTCGTTTCCTGCAATTAATCTTTTTATGTTTGCTTTGTGTCTATATACGGCAAGAAGCGCTAAAACTACCGAAAGTGCAATATAATAAGGCTTTGTTGCGCTCTGTTTTCCGATATTTGAAACAATTACGCAAATCGGATAAAGAATTGCTCCAACTACCGAGCCAAGCGAAACATAGCGTGTGATTGCAATGATTATAACACCGCTCACTAAAATGATGCTACCCGCAAGCGGGTCAACAGTAAAAATAAATGCAACCGAGGTAATAATTCCTTTACCGCCCTTAAAGCCAAAGTAAAGCGGAAAATTATGACCGAGTACCGCACCAAAGCCTGCTAAAAACTTGCAAAACATTATAGTCTCAGCATCTAAACCTGACAACTTTGCAATGAGCAGTCCTACAAAAACTGCAACAACTGCTTTTAGCGCATCCCCCAAAAGCACGAGTGCCGCTATTTTTTTGCCGTAAACACGCAAGCTGTTTGTAGCACCTGCATTTCCGCTTCCGTGATTTCTTATATCATCGCCCTTTAATTTACCGATTATAATTGAAATATTAAGACTTCCGAGTAAATAGCCTGCCAAAAGACTTAAAATAAGTGTTAGTATAAGCATTATTTTCCCTCCGTTAATTAGTTTTTATCTTCTCCACGTTCTCTGATAATAAATCTTACAGGGGTTCCTTCTAAACCGAAAACCGAACGTATCTGGTTTTCTAAATATCTTGTATAAGAAAAATGCATAAGCTCTTTATTATTAACAAAAACAACAAATGTCGGTGGCTGGGTTGAGGCTTGAGTCATATAATAAATTTTAAGACGCTTACCCTTATCTGACGGAGGCTGAACCTTCATTGTCGCTTCATTTAGCACGTCATTTAGCATACCCGTTGTTATTCTCATACAGTTCTGCTCGTGAACATAGGTAATAAGCTCAAATAATTTGTCAATTCTAAGACCTGTTTCTGCTGATATAAACACAATGGGAGCATACTGCATATAAGCTAAGCCTTCCATAACGCTTTTACGGAAATTGTTCATTGTGTTGGTTTCTTTTTCGATTAAATCCCACTTATTTACCGCAATTATACATCCCTTACCCTGTTCGTGCGCATAGCCTGCGATTTTTGTATCCTGCTCGGTTACACCATCTCGCGCATCTATCATAATAACCGACACATCTGCACGCTCTACGGCGGCAAGCGAGCGCATTACGCTGTAACGCTCAATATCTTCGTCAATTTTACCTCTTTTTCTCATACCTGCGGTATCAATAAAGGTAAATT
The DNA here is from genome assembly GCA_017935435.1 of Clostridia bacterium. Lineage (GTDB taxonomy): Bacteria > Bacillota > Clostridia > UBA1381 > UBA9506 > RGIG9126. The sequence goes on from JAGBHP010000038.1 coordinate 6,704, forward strand.
TCACTCCATTTTTTTCAATATGCGTATCAATTGCGTCACGTGTTGTTCCTGCAATATTGCTTACTATAACACGCTTTTCTCCCAAAATTTTATTTACGAGTGAAGATTTACTCACGTTAGGCTTACCGATAATTGCAACCTTTAAGCGGTCATCTTCCTCTTCTTCATAATTAAAGTCGGCTATACTTTCAAACACCTCGTCTAAAAGGTCACCCACGCCCATACCGTGAATTGCGCTTATCGGAACGGGGTCGCCAAGACCTAAATTATAAAACTCATAAAGCTCCATCGGTGGCTGACCCTGACGGTCAACCTTGTTTACCGCAACCGTAATCGGTTTATTTGAGCGCATAAGCATTTGCGCAACATCAGCGTCTTGCGCCGTAAGACCGTCACGCACATCGCATAAAAGAATTATCGCATCAGCATGGTCAATTGCCATTTCCGCCTGAAGACGCATATTTTTAAGAATAACATCATCACTTTTCGGCTCAATACCGCCAGTATCTATTAAAAGGAAGTTTTTGCCTGTCCATTCTGCGTCCATATAAATTCTGTCACGTGTGACACCTGGCGTATCATCAACAATTGAAATACGCTCGCCGACAATTTTATTAAAAAGCGTTGATTTACCAACATTCGGGCGACCTACAATCGCCAAAACCGGTTTTCCCACTGTCATTCCTCCCCTAAGACTTTGTTTAAAAAGTCGTATCCGTCGTTTAAAACTGTAACAACACGGCAGTCAAGCTCTTTTTCGAGCATTTCTATCGTCATGTCGTCTAAAAAGACGTCGCAATCAGCCTTTAACATACTTTTTGTAATCAAAAGTCGGTCAAAATTTTCACCCTTTAGCTGATTTATAAGGTCACTGCCCGTAAGCAAACCCGAAACCGAAACCTTACCGCCGAAAAAGTTGTTTTTTATCTTGTAAACGCTTGCATCTATATTATAACTCATTTTGAGTTTTTCTACCAGTCCCAATATAAAATTATATGCAATTTCTCCCGTTGCAATAGCAGTTTTTCCTGTTTTTGCAACCTTTTTCTCTTCCTGCAAAGCATTTAAAAATTCCTCTTTAAATGAAGCAAGCATTCCCACGCCGTTTTCAATCTGCGGAAAATCCTCATAATAGTCAAAGTCAGGGATTTCCCTGTCTGCGTTTAAGTAAAATTCGTCACTTAAATATACAAAGCGTGTGCCATGCTTTTTTAAAAGCTCTGCCTGCTTTTTTTCTACCATATCTATAATTTTTTCAAAATCTTCTTTCGTAAACGGCTCAATTTCAAAAAGCCCTTCACGGTAGCGTGTAAGCCCCACAGGAACAACCGAAAGGCTTCCTCCAAGCGGATAAAACTCAGATAATTCCTCGATTGAGCGGATAAGCTCATCTCCGTCATTTACATTCTTTACAAGTACAATTTGAAAATTCATCGCTATGCCGTTTTCGTAAAAATGCTTTATTTGCGAAAGAATTTTGCCAGCATTTTTATTTTTAAGCATTTTTTCTCTAAGCTCGGGGTTGGTTGTATGAACGGAAATATTTACGGGCGAAATTCTGTATCTTATAATCTTGTTTACGTCTTCGTCCTTCATATTTGTAAGCGTTAAGTAGTTGCCGTATAAAAAAGAAAGTCTTGAATCATCATCTTTAAAATAAAGCGACTCGCGCATTCCTTGGGGCAACTGGTCGATAAAGCAGAAAATGCACTTATTTGCGCATCTTTTTGCATGACCGAAAAGCATACCCTCAAAATTTATGCCGAGGTCTTCTGCGTCCTCATTATAAATTTCAAAAATACACTCACTTCCATCTTCTTTTGTAACACAAAGCTCAATTTCAGAATCCGCCGATAAAAACTTATAATCAAAATAATCCTCAATTTCGCTTCCGTTAATAGAAGAAATTATGTCGCCCGGAGCTATCCCGAGTTCTTCTGCAATACTTCCCTCGTCTACACTTTTTACAACCGCAAAATTCTTCATATTTTCCCCTTTTTGCCTAAAAAATCCAATTTTTCTGTGAATACAAAAATAGAGATGGCAAAATAAATCCCATCTCCATTTCATAATCACTTTCAAGGAAGTTTACTAACAGCTTACGCTTTAGCAACAACTTCTTTGCCTTTGTAAAAACCACAAGCCTTGCAAACTCTGTGAGGCATAATGAGTTCGCCACACTGAGGACAGCTTATCATTCCGGGAATTGCAAGCTTCCAGTTTGCTCTTCTTTTATCACGTCTTGCTTTTGAGGTTTTTCTCTTAGGTACTGCCATTTACTACACCTCCCAATTTCGATTACGATTTTTTATATCACTCGGAATCGCGAATTACAAAATTTTTAAGCGCCTCCCAGCGCGGGTCAACATCATCAATGCAATCACAGCTTTTTTCATTTAAGTCCGTTCCGCACTTAGGGCAAAGCCCCTTGCAATCTTCCTTACACAAAAATGTACTCGGAAGAGAAAGCAATACATTTGACATTATTATCTCAGTTAAATCAACCGTATTTCCTGAAAAAATAACGGCATCATCACGGTCTGTTATGTCTTCAGCCTCTGTGCTTACTAAAATTTCACTAAAACTGTCTGCAAAACTTTCCTGTATTTCTTTAGCGCATCTTGAGCAAAGCACATCGTATTTTCCGCTGACATTTAATTTAAGCTCAAGCGGACCTCCGATATTTGTAACTGTGCCGCAAAAATCCAAAGATGTAAACACAGGCGCAGCACCGCTTGCCTTTTTTTCGCCAAGCTCAATGCTTCCTGAAAGCTCCTTAGACTCGCCAAAGCTTTTAAGGATTTGAGAAACATCAATAATCATAACTCTCACTCCTAAAACAATGCACAATATATTATACCTTTTTATAAGCAATATGTCAAGCTTTTTTTAGGTTATTTTTCCTCTTATTAAGTTTTATAAAATCACCTCACTAATATTATAGGTCAATTTCACCATAATTTCAATAGGGAAATTTGCCATAATATTAATTGGTGATGTATAAATGAATAAATTAAAAGAACTTCGTATAAAAAAAGGCTATACACAAATTAAAATGCAAATGCTGACAGGCATAGACCAAAGTGATTATTCTAAATTAGAGAACGGTAAAAGATATTTTACGTTCGAGCAATGCCGCAAGCTCGCAATAGCACTCGACACCAGTATGGACTATTTAGCAGATTTAACCGATGAACAAAATCCATACCCAAGAAAAAATTCCAAATAATATTTCCGTTAATACTTGCAACAAAAAGCAGGCTGAACAAAATCAGCCTGCTTTTATCAATGTATATCATTCTTCATTATAACATGCGAAAATTTCTTCAACTCTCTCGGTATCTTTAACTTTGGTAAATGCACTTACCAAAGGAACGATAACCATAGAAACTGCCATTGCGGCAACGCCCATTTCAGGAGACATTTTAGCCGCTGTTGCAAAATCAGCATTAAGTGTAATTACAAGTGTTGAAATACCTACAACCAAAAGACCCGAAAGGATACCTGAGCACGCACCAATCTTTGTAATCTTCTTTGAGAAAAGTCCCCAAATGTAAGGGCCGATAAAGCAGCCTGAAACAATTCCCCAAGAAAAAGACATTAAGCTTACAATAATCGGAATGTTCTGCGTTGCAAAGATAAATGAGCAAGCAACGAACACAAGGCAAAGGATTCTTGTAAGAAGCATCTGTGATTCGGGCTTTGTTTCTTTCTTTCTTACAGCAGGAATAAGGTCAACTGCAACCGCAGAAGCTGACGTAAGTACAACCGCCTCTAAGGTAGACATTGATGCCGAAAGAAGAAGAATCATAATTACTGCCAAAAGAATAATGCCAAGAGTTCCTCCGCTTAAAACCTCCATTAAAACGGTAGGAATAATGGAGTCGATTCCGCCTTCGGGAAGAACACCGCCTAAGATAAGTCTTGATGTTGAACCGATAAGGTAAGCACCGCAGCCAATAACAACACAGAAGATTGTAGAAATAATTGTACCTCGCTTAATTGCCGCTGTGTCCTTGATTGCATAGAATTTGCCAATCATCTGAGGAAGACCCCACGTACCAAAGCTTGTAAGCATAATATTAAAGCAAAGGAACTTAAATGATGAGCCTCCGAAAATATTTGTAAGTTGTGCGCCTGTTGTCGGGTTGGGGTCGCCGGGAAGTGACTCAAAGTTCCTGAGATTTTCAACAAAACCTGAAAGTCCGCCAACTGCACTATGACCAAGCACTGCGCAAATGAGGCAAACAACGCCTACTATCATAACGATACCTTGAATAAGGTCTGTGTAAGCTGTTGCAACATATCCGCCTGCAACAAGGTAAACCGCCGTTAAACAAGCGATAATAAGCATCCATACCCAAGTTTCAACACCAGGGAAAACTGCGCTAAAGAGTGAGCCAAGACCTTTGTAAACCGCCGCAGAATACGGAACTAAGAATATAAATATAATAACTGCTGCCAAAATTTTCATGCCTTTTGAAGCGTATCTCTTTTCAAAGTAATCAGACATCGTTCTTGCATTAAGCTTTTTGGTCATTTTTCTTGTGCGGTTAGCAAATAAAATCCATGAAAGCAAGCATCCGAGCACCGCATTACCAACACCTATCCAGATGCTTCCAAGACCGATATTCCACCCATGTTGACCTGCATAGCCAACGAAAACAACTGCCGAAAAATATGTAGTACCATAAGCAAAGGCCGTAGCCCATGCGCCGATATTTCTGCCGCCGATTAAAAATCCGTCAAGTGTTTTCGACTTACCGTAGCTTAAGCAGCCGATTAAAGCCATTGCTATTGCATAAATACAAAGAGCAATGATTGTGTAAATTTGTGCATTCGTCATTTGAATTTCCTCCAAGTATTGCTTTTTTCTATGATATAGTATATAATATGTTCTATCATTAGTCAAACGAATGGTTTAAATCTTTACCATCGAAATTTTCGATACTGGAGGAAACACCATGGAATTACGCAATTTAATTACATTTATCAACGTAGCAGAGCTTGGCAGCTTTACTAAGGCTGCGGAGCAAATAGGTTATTCGCAATCAACAATTTCTTTTCAAATAAAGCAGCTTGAAGACGAGCTCGGTTGCCTTTTATTTGAAAGGATAAACCATACTATATCGCTTACGCAAAAAGGGCGCGAGCTTGTTTCTTACGCTCACCAAATTCGCACATTAACGGATGAATTTAAGGAAAATCTCGAAGAAGAAAAAAAATGCAGCGGTCACATTCACCTTGTAACCCCCGACTCATTATGCGATGATATGATTACACGAAATTATATTGAATTTCATAAAAAATATCCTGATATTTCGATTAAATTTACAACCGCAGATACGTCTGTTATGTTTGATATGTTAGACCATAACGAAGCAGATGTTATTATAACTCTTGATAGTCACTCATACCACAAAGACTATATTATTGCAAAAGAAGAGCCTGTTTCGATGCACTTTGTCGCAAATTCTAAGTCAAAATTTGCAAATGCAAAAAATCTTTCAATTTGTGATATTATAAACGAGCCTTTTATTTTAACCGAGTTCGGTCAGGGTTACAGAAGAGTTTTTGATAAAGAGCTTGCAAAAAAATCGTTAGAGATAACGCCGATTCTTGAAATCGGGAGAACGGATATGATTACGTCAATTATCGCTCAAAGCGATGTACTGTCATTCCTTCCTGATTTTGTTACAAAAGATATGATTGAGGCGGGCAAACTGTCTTATCTTGACGTTTGTGATGTAAATATTGAAATTTGGAAACAGCTTATTTATCATAAAAACAAATGGATGTCAAAGGCGCTCAAAACCTCACTTAACTATATAATTGAAAACGACTTTTCGTAATATGTCCGTTTACGCAAAACGAGAGATTCCTAAGTGATGGAATCTCTCGTTTTCAAACTTTTTCTTATTATTTATTTTTTAACTTTTCCATATCATTTTTACGGATTTCAACTCTTCTTACTTTACCGCTGATTGTTTTCGGGAGTTCATCTACAAACTCAACAATTCTCGGATATTTGTAAGGTGCGGTATGAGTTTTAACATATTCCTGAATTTCTTTTTTAAGTTCATCCGTACCCTCGTTACCCTTTACAAGTACGATAGTTGCCTTTACAATCTGTCCTCTGACTTCATCGGGAACAGGAGTAATTGCACATTCTAAAACGTACGGAAGCTCCATGATAACACTTTCAATTTCAAAAGGTCCGATGCGGTAGCCTGATGACTTGATAACGTCATCGATTCTGCCGACATACCAAAGATATCCGTCTTCATCCATTGTAGCCTGGTCGCCTGTATGATAGTATCCGTCGTGCCAAACCTCGTTTGTTTTTTCTTCGTCTAAGTAATATCCGATAAAGAGGCCGCAAGGCACCTCATCTTTTACACGGATACAGATTTCACCTGCATCACCTGTCTTACACTCATTTCCGTCAGGGTCAAGGACAACTACATCATAGAGCGGACTTGGTCTTCCCATTGAACCGATTTTTGGTGTAGAGCCGACAAAATTTGCGATAGAAAGCGTTGTTTCTGTCTGACCGAAGCCTTCCATAATTGTAAGTCCTGTCGCTTTTTTAAACTGATTGAACACCTCAGGATTAAGAGCCTCACCTGCAGTAGTTGCATATTCAATAGAAGAAAGGTCATACTTTGACAAATCCTCTTTTATAAAGAAGCGATACATTGTAGGCGGTGCGCAGAAGGTTGTGATGTGGTATTTTGCAAACATCGGCAAGATGTCTTCTGAATGGAAGCGGTCAAAGTCATAGGTAAATTGTGCTGCTTCGCAGAGCCACTGACCATAGAGTTTGCCCCAAAGAGCCTTACCCCAGCCTGTATCTGAGATTGTAAAGTGAAGTCCGTCAGGATTTACATTATGCCAGTGTTTAGCAGTCGGATAATGACCGAGCGCATACTTATATGAATGAGTTGCAATTCTCGGATAGCCTGTTGTACCCGACGTAAAGAGCATAAGCATGGGGTCATTACCGCAAGGTGTGTTTTCTGTGCGATAAAAATGAGTGCTGAAGCGTTCCATTTCGACATTAAAATCATGCCAGCCTTCTTTGCTTCCTCCAACTAAAATTTTTACCATATCAGGGAAAGCCTGTGCGGCTTTTTCAGCCTCTGCTGACACATCACCGTCTGCAGTACAAACGATAGCTTTTACTTTTGCAGCTTTATATCTGTATTCAAAATCGTGTTCTACAAGCTGATTTGTTGCAGGAATTGCGATTGCACCGATTTTATGAAGCGCAAGCATTGAAAACCAGAACTGATAGTGTCTTTTAAGTACAAGCATTACCGTATCGCCTTTTTTGATGCCGAGTGATTCAAAATAGTTTGCGGTTTTAGCTGAATACTTTTTCATATCGCTAAATGTAAAGCGTCTGTCCGTTTTATCATTTGCAACCCACATCATAGCAAGCTTGTCGGGATTTTTCTCAGCAATAGCGTCAACACAGTCAAATGCAAAGTTGAAGCTGTCTTCATTTTTGAATTTGATGCCGTTAAACACGCCGTTTTCATCATAAGATGATTCGATAAATTTATCTGCAACCGTTTCTGAGTCTGCTTTTTTTGCAGCAGGTTTTGCATAAGCCACAGGAGCTTCGGGATATTCTTCAGAAACCGTTCCGTCCTGCGGATTTAATACAACCGCATGAAATTCGCAGCCGCCCTCACTTACTGCAACCATTCCGTGAGGTATGATACTGTTATAAAAAATAGAGTCACCCTCGTTTAATATATCAACATGATTTCCAACCTGAACCTTGAGCGAACCTTTAACGATAACGTCAAATTCCTGACCGTTATGCGAATTGAGCTTCATAGGAGCGTTCTGTTCCTCTTCTAAGTACGGGAATTTAACAAGGAAAGGTTCTGCAAGCTTACTTCTGAACTTAGGTGCAAGGTTATTATATTCTACACCGTGCTTTTTAACAATTTTAAGACCCTCGCCTTTTCTTGTAATTGCAAATGAGGTAAGAGTTGTACTTGTTCCCTCAAGCAAATCTACAACCTCAACGCCGCAAGCCTTTGCGCATTTGTAGATAAATGTGAAACTAAAGTCTGTTTCGCCCTCTTCTAAAACCTTGTAGTCCTCAACTGACACACCGCAAAGCTTTGCAAGCTCTTCAGGTGTATAACCTTTTGCTTCGCGCAGGTCTTTGATTCTGCCTGCGACTTCTTTCAAACTGTAATCCATTGTTTTTGTCTCCTTTCTGGTTTTGACAAATTTGATATTTGGTTACAAATCTGAATAAAACAAAAAAACTCGCCTCAAAGATAACTTTGAGACGAGTATATATTACCCGCGGTACCACTCAAATTACGAAAAATAAATTTCCGTCACTTACCGAGCTCTAACAAGCCCTTTGCCTTTACGCAGCATTACGGAAGGAGTCTACTAAGCTAAGCTTTTCGGTCCTCCGACTCAGAGGTGATAAGTCATTGGATAGCTCTGCCATTGCCTCGCACCAACCGGCAACTCTCTCAAGGCATCACAATCCGACCGTCCTCGTCATAGTCTTTTTTGTGATATTCAAATTTGTCTAACATTATACTACTTAGTTTTTGATTTGTCAATAGTTTTTTTCAAAAAAATTTTTTCTTTGTGTACAATTGTCAATGATGGGTGACACTTTTCTTAAAAAATAAAAAGTTACACTCCAAATCACCCTTGTCAAGGTGGAACTGCTCTGCAGTCTTACCTTGACAACAAGTCTTTTGATATAATATTTACAGGGC
>JAGBHP010000039.1 GCA_017935435.1 Clostridia bacterium
CGAAACCTTGCTTCTGATGTTATAATACTCATGGGAAAATGACTCCTTACGATATTTGTTTTTTGTGGTTATTAAACATTATATCATATTTGGAACTCATTTTCCTTTTTATTTGTCACCCATCAATTGTATCACAACATTAAACAAAAGAATAAATTTTTATTATACAAAAGAATAAATTTTTATTATTATCTTACCCCCAAAGCTTTTAAAATTTTGTCTGCCTCAAAGATGTTATTTGATGTAAACATGCGACATCCGTAGTCGAGAGCTTTTTTGTAAATTTCGAGGTTATCTTCTACACAAATGCACGGCAAAATGTTATTTTCAAGGCAAAAATCAAAGTTTTCCTTGTAATCTGTCGGCTTTTTGCCTTTTTCGTTCGGGTAAAGGCAACACCAGTTAAAAATCTCGGTTTCGTCAATTTCGGTGGTGTCATATGAGCGGCGGCAATTATGTATGCCCTGACCGTGATATAAAAATTTATTTCCGCATTTTTTAAAAATGTATTCTAAAACTCTTGCGCTGAAAGAATTTATCATTGAATTTTTCGCAAAATCAAATTCATCGATTAAATCGATTAACAGGTCTGCGGTTTTAAATGCTATATCATCGCCAAAGTCCTGCGGATAAACCTTAAGCTCCCAGTTTACCAAGATATTTGCGCTTTTAGCAAGAGTAATAAACTCCCTTGCAGTCGGTACTTTAGTGCCTTTAAAGCAGTCGCCGAACATAGCACCTGCATCAAGCTCCTTTACCTCAGATAAAGTAAGCTCGTCTATATTTACATCTGCTTGAGCCGTTCTTTTTGCGCTTCTGTCGTGAATTATAACAAGCTCGCCGTCCTTGGTTAAGCGCACGTCGGTTTCAATCATATCACAGCCGTTTTCGATTGCACTTAAAAAAGCAGGCATTGTGTTTTCGGGGAATTTTAATCTGTCGCCACGGTGAGCGGCTAAAATAACTTTGTTTGCGTTCATTTTTATTCTCCTTTCGCTCTTAGAAGTCTCATAAATGTTAATCTGTTACGAACAAGGGGTGAAAATTCCAAAATTAAGGGAAGAATATCCTCGCTTGCCTCAATGTCAGATAAACTGCGCTTAACATCTAATGAAATGTAAATTTCCATAAGCTCATCTAAAGTTGGAATTTCATTTATAACAGATTTAATTTTACTTAAATTTTTGATAATCTGCTCTTTTGTAATCCCTGCGCACGCATCATTTTCGTTTTCTTTCATTATAGCATCAATCAGCTTTTCGCCAAACATTTTTTTAGTGTATGGCTCGGTGATTTTTGGGTAGTCATTCCAGTTAGAGCAGTTTTTTTGCGAGTGGTAAAAAGAAGCCGCAATTAAAGTTCCAACGCCTACTTTTTCGCCGTGAAGAGCAGAAGACGAAACACCAAGACCTTCGGGCTGCATCTCAATTAAGTGCGAAATGTGATGCTCTGCGCCTGATGCGCAACGTGAATTTCCCAAAAGCTGCATTGCAAGCCCTGACATAATAAGGCTGTACATGAGGTTTGAATATGCTGCTAAATCACCGCTTTTTAGTGCGGGTGCACTTTTTATAACCGCATCTGTTGCAGCCTTTGTCATATTGTATATTTTTTCGCAAAAATATTCGCCTGTTAAAATATTTCCGATTTTCCAGTCGCTAAGGGCAATGTATTTTCCTGCAATGTCGCCAAAGCCTGATTTTGTAAGGCGAAAAGGTGCTTTTTTGATAACATTTAAGTCGGCAACAACAATTTTTGGGGCAACACAGGTGAGTGTTTTTTTGTAGCCGTGCCACGTCATTGCGGCAACAGACGAGCAAAAACCGTCAACGCTTGCGGCGGTTGGGCAGGACACGAAAGGTACGCCGAGGTTTGATGCGCAGTACCTTACCAAATCGTGCACAGTGCCTGAACCTGCGGCGATTAAGTAGCCGATTTCGCCTGAAAGCTTTTGGCTGAGCATTTCAACGCCGTGATTATCTGCGTGAAGATTTTCGCTTGGCAAAATAATTTCTTCGTCTGCTTTGGGTCTTACGCCTGCAAGCGCTTCATATGTGTTTTCGTCGTAAACGCAAACTGAGCGTCCCGAAAGAGAAGCCTGATTTATGTATTTTTCAAAATCATTTAATGCGCCGTCTTCGATTACACAAAATTCTGTTGTCATATTGTGAGTGTGACCGCAAGAGCAAGCGCCGTTATATTTTTTACTGTCAATAATCATTTGTTTTCCTCCTTTTGTCCGTAATATGCATTTTTGCCGTGTTTACGGTTAAAATGCCTGTCTAAAAGCTCTTTTTGAATTGATGCTTTAGGATTTAGCGAGAGTGTGCACAGTGCCATATGCGCAACCTCTTCCAAAACGATTGCATTTTCAACCGATTTTTCGGCATTTTCGCCCCAGGTAAAAGGTCCGTGTGAGTGAACTAATGCGCCGGGGACTAACATAATATCTTCAGGCGCAAAAAGCTCTGCGATTACGTTACCTGTTTCCGTTTCGTATTCACCTGAAATTTCGCTTTGTGTCATTTTGCGTGTGCAGGGGACATCACCGTAGAAATTATCTGCGTGCGTTGTGCCGAGTGCAGGAATTGCCATTCCTGCCTGAGCAAAAATTGTGGCAAAGGTCGAGTGGGTGTGCGTAATTGCGCCGATAGAGGGAAATTTTTTGTATAGCTGCAAGTGCGTCGGGGTGTCTGACGAGGGGCGATACTCGCCCTCAATCACATTTCCGTCTAAATCAACAACCACCATACTGTCAGGTGTCATCTTATCGTAGCTGACGCCTGAGGGTTTTATAACTACAAGTCCGCTTTTTTTGTCGATTTCGGAAACATTGCCCCATACAAGCTTTACAAGACCTGAACGGGCAAGCAAAATGTTACATTCGCACACTCTTTTTTTTATGTCATTAAGCATATTTTTTAACACCTTTCTTGACTTAATATTTTTTTGTGATATAATTATATAAAATGATTGAAAGATGCGCAATATATGGCGGTAAAGTAGATAAATAATCAGAAAATAAGCAAAAATGCGCAAAAGTGGTGATGAAATGAGCATAACAAACAGGCAGGAGCAGATTTTAGAGCTTTTAAGAGAAAACAGCTTTATGACGGTGGAAAAATTGTCTGAGCTTACCTATACGTCGGCATCAAGCGTGAGGCGAGATTTAACTCAGCTTGAAAATATGTATCTTATAAAGCGCACCCATGGAGGAGCGAGTGTTTTAAATGAAATAAACGGCGCAGCACCGCTTGACAGCCGTATGAAAGAAAATGTTTCTGCAAAAAGAAAAATTGCAAAAAAAGCATCGGTGCTTTTAAAAGACGGAGCATCCATTATGCTTGATGGCTCAACAACGGCAGGTTTTTTAATTCCGTATATTGCTAAACTCGACAACATAACGCTTTTTACAAATAATATGATTACGGCGATAAATGCGATTAATTACGGGATAGAAACGCATTGCATAGGCGGAAAAAGTGTGAATAATTCTGCAGTTCTCTCGGGCGAGCGCAGTTATAAGGAGATAAGCGGTATTTACCCCGATATTTTGTTTTTTTCATCTCACGGTCTAACGCAAAAAGGCGAAATAACTGACCCGACGAGCGAAGAAAACTACCTCAGAAGCTTGATGATTAAAAATGCAGAAAAAACAGTTTTTCTGTGCGACAGCGAAAAATTCGGGAGAAAATCTTTGTATACCTTGTGCAATGTAAATGATGTTGATGTCTGCGTTTTTGATGATGTGTGGGATAAACTCGAAGCAAAATGTGAGATTTTATAAAAATTTTTTATACAAAAGGATGTTGAAAATGTTAATAAGAAGAGCGAAAAATAAAGATTTATACGGAATAAATAACCTTTTAAAGCAGGTGCTTTCGGTGCATCACGAAGGACGCCCCGACCTTTTTAAAGGAAATGCTAAAAAGTATACCGATGATGAACTTTTAGATATAATAAATGACGATAAAAAGCCGATTTTTGTGGCAACGGAAGGGGAAAATGTTTTAGGATACGCTTTTTGCGTGTACGTTCAGCATATAGATAATAACATTCTTACTGATATTAAAACGCTTTATATCGATGACCTCTGCGTTGATGAAAACGCAAGGGGAAAACACGTCGGCAAAAGCCTCTATGAATACGTTGTTAATTTTGCAAAAGAAAACGGTTTTTATAATATAACCTTAAACGTCTGGGAGCTAAACGAGGGCGCAAAACGATTTTATGAAAAATGCGGTCTTAGCGTGCAAAAAACGGGGATGGAATTTATTTTGTAAGAAAGGAAAAAATGTGGGTTTTTCTTGGGTTTTATTGACATAAACGCCGAATTATGATAAAATAATAAAAAAAGAAACTTACGAAAAATTTACAAAAAGGGGCTTGACAGGGTATGACGTATGGCGTAGTATTGTTATACGCAAGAAGAATAAATTTGCCCTTTTTTAACTTAATATGCTTATTTAAACACGCTTTAGCTACACTTGGGCGTGTTTTTTGTGTGTAAAATTATATATGAAAGGAAAAACGAATATGGAAATTAAGAAAGTGGTTTTTAATGAGAGATGGTTTAGGATAAAAAAAGATGACAGTAGTTATGTTTTTTATGCTTATCCCCGCAGAAATAAAAATCAGCCAGTTGGAAATTCAAGAGTGTATGACACAAAAGAAGAGTGTTATACAGGAATTGAAAATTTTATAAGAAACATTATAGACAATAAAATTGATAGCTTTAACTCTAAGTTTATAGACATAGAAGAAAGAGAAAGTAAACTTGGAGGCTATAAATACCGCTATGTTTGTAAAGATTTGCAAGGCGAGCCTATTTTTTATGGTCGCTTTGTGACAAAGCAAAATGCACAAAAAGGCGTTGTAGAGTTATATAACCGTACAAAATACATATTGTCTTTATGAAATACTAATAGGAAAAGAAGGAGATATAAATGATAAAAAGTGTTAAATTAGCAAAAGATATTTCTATACGCATTTCGGAAATTGAAGTATCTTTTGAAATGGATGAAATGCCAAAGCGAGTTAGGGTAGTATATGCTGCTATAAAAAAAGAAAGCGGAGAAACGATTGTGCATAAAAATTTCGCTTGGCAACAAGGGAGAATATCAATCCTTCGTCATTATCATCCCATTTTAGTCAAAAATTATAAATGCAACTTGAAATTTGCTACGTTGTGCGAGGATGGCGATATTTTCTTACTTGATATTAAATCTTCTTTTTTGAAAAAACATCATTTTGAATATATAGTAAAAAATAATAATTTGATAGAATATTGCAACACAAAACAAGTAATAAAAAAAGAAAGGCGAGTAAAATGAAAAACAAATTATTTACATTATTATTTTTAGTATTATCTGTTTCGGTGGTTTTGTCATTTGGGGTATGTGACAAAGCGGAGGCGGCGAGTGTGGTTTTAAGCGGCAACTGCGGAACGAATGTTACATACACGCTTGATTCTGACGGCTTGCTGACGATAAGTGGTAGCGGTGCGATGAAGGATTATTCGTCTAGTTCAAAAGCTCCGTGGTATTCTAATAGAACAAGCATAAAAACTGTTGACATTTCTGACAGCGTGACGAGTATCGGGTATGATGCGTTTTATGATTGCAACAGTTTAACAAGTGTAACGATACCCGACAGCGTGACGAGTATCGGGTATCGTGCGTTTTATGGTTGCAGTAGTTTAACAAGTGTAACGATACCCGACAGCGTGACGAGTATCGTGGATTACGCGTTTTATGGTTGCAGTAGTTTAACAAGCGTAACGATACCCGACAGCGTGACGAGTATCGGGTATATGGCGTTTTATGATTGCAGCAGTTTAACAAGCGTAACGATAGGCGACAGCGTGACGAGTATCGGGTATAGAGCGTTTGATGGTACGGGATATTATAATAATGATTCCAACTGGACAAATGGCGTATTGTACATTGACA
>JAGBHP010000040.1 GCA_017935435.1 Clostridia bacterium
AGGGGTTGTTTTTGTGTCAACGAACGTATTTTAATAACAACCCCTCCGAGTTTCGCTTTGCGAAACCCACCTCCCCTTACAGAGCCTGCCCCATTGGGTACAGGGGAGGCAACGCCCAACCGACAGTTAAATTCCAATTTATTGCACTACCTGATGGTTACTATTGTAGGGGCGGGTCTCCGTGCCCGCCCGCGGGAGCCCACAGAGGGGCTCCCCTACAAACACGACTAAACATTTAGTGCGCTAAATCCCAATTTATTTTACAACAATTTATGCATTTTTTTAAATCTACATGATAATTTAATACTAAAAGTATAAATTTTAAAAAATTACAAATAATTCCTATAAACAGAAAAAACATGGAGGATTTATGGGAATTTTCAAAAAGGCATCTGCTATTTTAAAGGATAACGAAGGATTTATAATAAAAGAAAATAAGAACTCGATAAAACCTGAGCATAATTCTAAGGTTTCTGTTAGCAAATCAGTTGATATGAATTTGCAGAAAATAAAGGAATTTATGCACTATCCCGCAGCAGGCGACCTGATGCTTAGAAATTTTAAAGTTAGAATTAATGGTGAGGAAAAGAGTGCTTTTTTATTTTTCATTGACGGTCTTGTTGACAGGACAAACATAGGTCATTTCGTTTTAAATCCGCTGATGCACGAAAGCGGCGAAATAAAGCGTGATATAGACGAAAAAGAATATGTTTTACAAAAATTGGTTTCCCAAAATGTTGTGTCTGTTGCAAAAACCTATTTTGACGCAATTACAAAAGTATGCTTTGGTGAGTGTGGACTTTTTATTGACGGAATAGATGTGTGTTTTTTAGCAGATGTAAAGGGTTGGGAAAAAAGAAGCGTAGGAAAACCATCAACAGAAGGTGTGATACTCGGCCCGCAAGAGGGTTTTACCGAGTTAATCCGTGCAAATACTGCAATGCTGAGAAAAACAATAAAAGACCCCGATTTGGTTATGGAAAACATTTCTGTGGGCAAAAAAAGTCAGACGCCGTGCGTGATTTCCTACATTACAAGCATCGCAAATCCTGATTTAGTTGCAGAAGTTAAGGAAAGAATTAAGAAAATTGACGTTGACTACCTTTTTACATCTGATGAGCTTGCAAATTTTTTGGAGGAGTCAAATCTAAAGCTTATGCCCCAGATACTTTTAACCGAAAGACCCGACAGAACCGCAATGGAGCTTGTTGACGGAAATGTAGCGATTTTAGTAAACGGAAGTCCTTTTGCGCTAATTATGCCCGTCACATTTTTTTCATTTATGAAAACAACCGACAATAATTATATGCGCCTGCCTTACGCAAATCTGCTTAGCGTTGTCAGGTACCTCGCCATGATAATTTCCGTAGTACTGCCCGCACTTTTCATTGTTGTGACAAATTTCCACCACGAAATGATACCAACCGACCTTTTATATGCCTTGGAAAGTTCATTTGAAAAAACACCTTTTCCAACAGTTTTTGAGCTTGTGATACTTGAAATAGCGTTTGAGTTAATTCGTGAAGCTGTAATAAAATTTCCGTCAATTGGCGGCCCGTCGATTGGTATAGTTGGCGCTTTGGTGCTGGGGCAAGCCGCAGTCAGCGCAAATATCGTAAGTCCGATTATAATTATCATTGTTGCGGCGACGGCGGTCGGCTCGCTGTCTACACCAAATTACAGTTTTGGTATGTCACTGCGTATTATGAAATTTGTTTACATCTTTTTTGCATATTTTGCAGGTTTTATAGGTTTTTCAGCCTGCCTTTTTATGCATTTTGCTGCAATGTGTACAACAAAATCCTTTGGTGTTCGATATTTTTCTTCGGCATCTCCTAAAACACGTGAAAATGCTCTGAAAAATATTTTTATAACAAGGGATTACAAAAAAACGTCCAAGCCTGATTATGTAAATTCTAAGGGTGACAATGACAAATGAGGTGGAAAAATGTCACATAAAAGTATTATAAATTTTGGAAAATACGAAACCGCAGCGGTTTTAGTTAATGTTTTTATTATAAAAATATTTTTAGGTCTTCCGTGGGAGCTTGCAAAAAACGCAGGAACGGCAGGCTGGATTGTTTCCATAATTTCAGGATTAATTTTCTTTGCTCTTTTTTATTTTATATTAAGTTTTTACGAAAAAAACGAGCAATTTGATGTTTTCGAGCTTGCGCAAATGCGATTTGGAGAAAAATTTAACGCTATATTTGCCGTAATCGTTTCTCTATCTTTTTTAATAAAAGGCTCACTTTGCCTTTTTGTAACATCAGACATTTTAGTAACCGTTCTGCCGTTTGACCTACCGAGCAGAACGTGTATGTTTGTGCTTTTATTTTCAGCGTTTTTTGCAGCCTGGCGCGGTTTAGAGGGAGTGGTGCGTTTGCACGCAATTTTTCTTCCCTTTGTGGCACTTGCGTTTTTGTTTATGGTAATTGTGTCATTTTTTCACGCAAATTCGGCAAATATTTTCCCTATTTTAGGCTTTGGGGTTAAAAATATAGCATATTCATCCTTAAAATACGTTGGGATTTATTCTGACATAATATATGTGTTCCTTTTAGCACCGCACGTAAAAAATAAAAAAGTCTATAAAAAAGCTTGTCTTGGCGCAGCAATTGTTTCTGTTTTTTTAATTACAGCAGTAATTTTTTCATATAATTATATAGTTAGCTACCCAATGGGAGAAAAGCTTTTAATGCCGATTTATCAGGTGAGCAGATTATTAAAAACGGGCGCAAATTCGCAGGGGTTTGAGGCTTTTCTTTTACCCGAGTGGATAATTTCATCGCTTTTATATGTATCTTTATCCATATATTTTGCTTCAAGTGCGATAGAAAATGTGCTAAAAAATAATAAAAATAAAATTTATATTTTAATTTCTTCAATTTTAATTTTTTTGCTTACATTTATTCCAAATAACCTGACAAATGCATTGCATTTAGGTACAAAATATGTAAATATTTTTGTGATTTTGGTGTCGTGTGCATCAATTTTGATATGTGTTCTCGCAAGAAAGGCGGAAAAAAGATTATGAAAAAAATATATAGCCTTGTTTTGACTTTTTTTGTTATGACTATGCTGTGTTCGTGCGGCTATTCACATCAGGTAAACGTAATGGCTTATGTTGTTGGTTTAGGGATAGATAAAGGGCTTGAAAAAAATATTTGTTTGTCACTTCAATTTGCAAAACCAATGGCGCAAAGTAGCTCAGGCGGGGAAAGTGAGGATAAGGAAAAAGGGGAGCAAAAAAGTTCGAATACGACGCTTATTTCGGCAGAGGAGGATGATATTTTTTCTGCCATAAGGATTTTAGAGCGTTCACTTTCTAAGCAAATTAACCTGACGCACGCAAAAATTTTGATTTTTTCGGAGCAAATTGCACGTGAAGGCATATTAAAATTCGTAGAAAACCTGATGCAAAACAATCAGTTTAGACCGAACACTTTTGCCGCCGTGTGTCAGGGGAGTGTAAAAGATTATTTTGAGAAAGTAAACCCTCTTTTAGAACAAAACCCTGCAAAATATTATACTCTTATGTTTTCAAAGGATACGAAAAGCACGATGCTAGGTGTTACTTTGTTAGACCTTTATTTCGACATTACAGGAAACGGAAAAAATGCAGTTTTGCCGATGCTTGAGGTTGTAAACGAAGAAAATGAAACCGAATCGGACGCTATGGCGGTATTTGTAAAGGATAAGCTTACGGAAAATTTGAGCGAAAATGATGCACAAACGTATAATATTTTAACAGGAGGTTTTAGTGACGGCTATTTTGATTTAAAAAAAGATGAAAAACTTTTTTGTGTACGTTTAAAAGCAAAAAAACCTAAAATAAAAATAAAACGCGAAGGAAACAAACTAAACGCCGAGATTAAGATTAAGGTTTATGCCAACCCTTTGTCTTTTGAGGGAACAGAAAATGAGCTTGAAGCAATTACAAATGAGAAAATCGAAAAACAAATAAAAGATTTTATTGAAAAAAACAAGGAAATTATGTGCGATACCATAGGTTTTGGTAATATTTTAAAGAGAACCTTTTTAACTTATGATGACTTTGTAAATTTTGATTATATGCAAAAATTTCAAAATATTTCTGCAAATGTTACAGTTAAAACAAAATCGGGAAGTAGCTTGCTAAAAAGGTAGATTGTTGCAATTTTGTTTAATAAATTGGGATTTAACGTAGTACCGTTTGGTTGTGTTTTCGCCTCCCTTGTACCCAATGGGGCAGGCTCTGTAAAGGGAGGTGGGTTTTGCAAAGCAAAACTCGGAGGGATTGTTATTATAAATACAGTTATTAACGCAAAAACAACCCCTCAGTCACCTTTCGGTGACAGCTCCCCTTACACAGGGGAGCCTATCGCGCACCGCAACCT
>JAGBHP010000041.1 GCA_017935435.1 Clostridia bacterium
ACGAGTTCAGAACACTTAAGGTTAGAACAAATGCAGATACACCCGCTGATGCTAAAAAGGCTCGTGAGCTTGGTGCAGAGGGTATCGGTCTTTGCCGTACAGAGCATATGTTCTTTGAAGCTGAAAGAATTGCTGCTTTCCGTGAAATGATTTGTGCTGACACAGCACCCGATAGAGAAGCTGCTCTTGAAAAGATTCTTCCTTATCAGCAGGGCGACTTTGAAAAGCTCTATGAAGCATTGGAAGGAAATCCTGTAACAATCAGATTCTTAGATCCTCCGCTTCATGAGTTCGTTCCCACAGAGGAAGCTGATATTGCTGCACTTGCTAAAGCTCAGGGCAAAACTGTTGAAGACATTAAAGCAATTATTGCATCACTCCACGAGTTCAACCCCATGATGGGACACCGTGGCTGCCGTCTTGCAGTAACATATCCTGAAATTGCTAAAATGCAGACAAAGGCTGTTATCCGTGCAGCTATCAATGTGAAAAAAGCACATGCTGACTGGAACATTAAGCCTGAAATTATGATTCCGTTAATCGGCGATATCAAAGAGCTTAAGTATGTTAAGAACTTCGTTGTTGCAACTGCTGACGAAGAAATCGCTAAAGCTGGTATTGCACTCGAATATGAAGTTGGTACTATGATTGAGATTCCGAGAGCTGCACTTACTGCTGACGTAATTGCAACAGAAGCTGAATTCTTCTGCTTCGGTACTAACGACTTAACACAGATGACATACGGATTCTCACGTGATGATGCTGGTAAGTTCTTAGACGCTTACTATGATGCAAAAATCTTTGAAAACGATCCGTTTGCTAAACTTGACCAGACAGGCGTTGGTAAGCTCATGGAAATGGCTACAACTCTTGGTAAAAAGGTTCGTCCCGAAATGCACTGCGGTATCTGCGGTGAGCACGGCGGTGACCCCGTATCTGTTGAGTTCTGCCATAAGATTGGTCTTGATTATGTATCATGCTCACCTTTCCGTGTGCCGATTGCTCGTCTTGCTGCTGCTCAAGCTGCAATTAAAGAAATGTAATCTATAAAAGGTTAAAATTAATACCGCAAGGCGAAAGCCTTGCGGTATTTTACATTTTATTTCAAAGCATAAGTCTTGATTTTATAGTTTTAATATAATTTGTTGGTGACTGATTTTCGTACTGTTTAAAAATTCTGCTAAAGTAGTGGACAGACGAAAAGCCGACGGTTGCGGAAATTTCAGTAAGGTTTAGGTTTCCTTCACGCATAAGCTTTTTTGCTTCTTTTATTTTAAGCTTATTTATGTAAGAAATAACTGTTTCGCCACTTGATGCACGAAAGCTGTTGCAAAGTGTGGTTTTGTTTGTCCCGAATAAAAAGCAAAGCTCGGAAAGTCTTATTTTTCCTCTGAAATTTTCGTTCAGATATCTGTAAATTTCCTGAATTTTAGCATCGGTTATCTCGGTGTTTTCTTCGATTGCAACATTTTTTGTATCACGGATAAGTTCAATGAAAAGTGTTTCCATTTTAAGCTTAATCATCTGGTCTGCGCCGTATGGATATTCTTTCCTTTTTTTCATATCACGCTGATTGGGAACGTCATACGGAGGCAAA
Source organism: Clostridia bacterium (assembly GCA_017935435.1). Classification (GTDB taxonomy): domain Bacteria; phylum Bacillota; class Clostridia; order UBA1381; family UBA9506; genus RGIG9126. The sequence goes on from JAGBHP010000041.1 coordinate 1,598, forward strand.
AAGACACTTCTTCCCTCTTTTATAATCTCTGTAAGCAGTTTTTTTTGAGCGTCAGTTAGCGTCATCGGGTGGCTTGAAAAAATATCAAGCTCGGGTGAGTGACATTCAAAGCCGATGATTATAACGCTTGATGCGTCACGGTCAGGGCAGGTGAGGGAGTGTATTTCGTCAGCTTTGTGAATAATGAGCTGATTTTCCTTTACAATGCCCGAATAATTTTCACCCTCAGCCAAAATATAACCGCTGTCTACGTACAAAAGCTCACGAAATGAGTGCCTGTCTTTAAATGTATGATATTGGTTAGTAAACTCAAAATAATGAATATTTGCAATTTTTGAAACCTCTAACGCCTCTTTAAACCTTTTTAACTTAAATTCCATATTTATCACCATTTTCATTCTAACATTTTTTAAAAGAAAATACAATACCTTATAAAAAATTAAATCGATTTAATATTGTGCAAAAACTATTTAATATTTTCTAAATACTTATGCTAAGAGAAAAAGTATAATTAAATTAAAGAAAAATATAAAAAGGAGTTTTGATATGGCACAGTTTTTGGGAATTGTAGCGTTTTGTTTATCAATATTATCTTATCAGCAGAACGAGCACAAAAAGATAGTTATATTTCAGTTTATAATGAACATATGCTTTATGATGCACTTTTATCTTTTGGGAGCGTATACGGGTGCGGTACTAAATACAATAGGCGTTTTAAGAAATGTTGTGTTTATGTTTAAGGAAAAACGCTGGGCAAAGTCAAATTTATGGATTGTATTCTTCTCAATTTGTTGTATTTTGGCAGTAGCATTTACCTGGGATGGCATTATTTCGTTCCTTCCTATGACGGGAATGGTGCTTACTACGATTGCTATGGGAATTGATAACCCTAAGCTTACACGAGCATTTTCGCTTCCGTCATCACCTTTGTGGCTTATTTATAATCTTATAAACAAATCATATGGCGGTGTGATGACCGAGGTATTTAATATGACTTCAATTGTTATAGGTATGATAAGATTTGACAAAAAGGATAAGATAGAGGCGTAATTGTCAAAAATTAAATTAATTTAATATTGTGCAAAAAGAATTTAATATTTTCTAAATACAAAAATGAAATAAGAATATATAATAAAGATAATAAAATAAAATTTTACATAAGGAGTGTTTTTTATGGCAAGAATTTGCATACCCGATTACGAGTACAAAGAAAGAATCGCAAAAGCTGCAAAAATGGTTGCCGAAAAAGGCTTAGACGTTATGGTTGTTTGCTCAACTGAGTCAGACTACGCTAACGCAAGATATTTTTCAGGCTTCTGGCCGCTTTTTGAGCGTGCAGGTGTAGCTATTGCGGCTAACGGCGATGCGGCATTAATGGTTGGTCCTGAATGTATCATCTTTGCAAAAGACGTTGGTAAGATTGATAAGGTGTTCTGCCTCCGCGAATTCCGTGAATCTGCTGACCCTTCATATCCTGAACTCCAGGCTAATACTTTTAACGATGTATTTAAGGCTATTGGTGTTACAGGTAACAAAATTAAAATCGGTCTTGGCAGCTATGTAGAATGTACACTTCCTATCTACGAAGGACTTAAAAACAGCTACCCCGAAGCTGAAATCGTTAAATGTAACGATATCATGGTTAACCTTAGAAAAATTAAGTCAGCTAATGAGCTTGCTTGTATTCAGGAAGGTTTCAGAATTGTTGACCTTGCAACTGACGAAGTTATCCGTAACTTAAAGCCCGGCGTAACTGAGCTTCAGATGGTTGGTATCGCTCAGCGTGTAATTTACGAAGAAGGCGCAGAATACGAAGGTCTTCCTATGTATGTATTCAGCGAAAAATCAACAAGCCACGCAATCAGCCGTTCAGGTTACAGAACAATCGGCAAAAACGATATCGTTCAGCTTAACCTCTCTGCTAAAATTGATGGTTATTCACCTGCTATCGGTCTTCCTATCGCTATGGGTAAGCTTGAAGGTGAAAGAAGAAGAGTTGTTGAGTTCTGTAAACAGGCGCACGACTGGACAATCGACCAGCTTAAAGCAGGCGTTATGGCAAATGAAGTTGCTCAGAACTTCTACAAAATGTATGTGGACAATGGTTTTAAAGACAGCTATGTTTACGGACCTTGCCACGGAACAGGTATGATTGAGGTTGAGCCACCCTGGATGGAAACAGACTCAACATACAAGCTCGAAGAAAATATGACATTCCAGGTTGACACCTTTATTATGGGTGACGGCTTTGGTTGCAGATGGGAAATCGGTGCTTCTATCACTAAAGATGGTTGCCACAAGATGACAGATTACCTCAAGAAAGGTATCATTGAACTCGGTTTCTAATGTTTTTAATAAAAAAATGATACTTTGGCAGGGGAAACCCTGCCAAAGTTATATAAACCTTATAAAATGGAGGTCATAAAAATGGCAATAGGAAAAAAAGAATGGATAATCCCTGACTGTGAGCTTCCTCAGGAGGGCGAAGGCGTTGCAAAAGGCCATGAGTCAGTTATTATCGTTAATGATTCAGATGTAGATGCAAAAATCGATGTAAGCATTTATTTTACAGATAAAGAACCTCACACGGGTATTGTGTGGGAGGTAGGCGCAAAAAGAGTTAAGTGCTTCAGAATGAACAATATTGAGCATATGTGCGGATTTAAGGTTCCTTTTGAAACACAGTATGCTATGAAGGTTTCAAGTAATACTCCAATTGTTCTTCAGTATGGAAGACTTGATAATACTCAGGCAAACCTTGCATTCTACACAACACTCGGATATTCAGAGTAAGGAGGAAAATCGATATGGAATATAATATGAGTTTCCCAAGAGAATTAAATAAAGTTAAAGAAAACAGAATTCCTTTCGTAATCTGCGGTGGTACTGTTGAATATCACGGACCGCATTGCTCTTACGGATGCGACACATTAGTTGCTGAAGGTTTAATAAAGAAGCTTGCAGAAAAGAAAGAAATTATGATTGCTCCAACAATCTATTACAGCCCTTCAAGCTATGCGGTTGCTGACGAAACAAGCGGTACTGTTCATATTGAAGAGGATGTATTTGAAAGCTATCTTTTCCAGATTTTTATGAATATGTTAGACGCAGGTCTTAGAAACATCTACGTTGTAATTCATCATCAGTTCGAGCAGGAAACACCTATGCCTATGACTCTTTCTTATATGAAAGCTGCAAAACGTGCTACTATGAGATATTTAGAAAAGACTCAAGGCAGAGGCTGGTGGGGTAGCGAAAACTACGCTTCTTACTACGAAAACTTAGGCGGCGGAGATGACCCGTTTAGCTGGATTAAGGTTATTCCTACAATGAGCACAGAGGTTCAGAATGCAACAGGCTATGACCATGCAGGAAAATACGAATGTTCAATCCTTATGTCACTTTACCCCGATGCTGTAAAGCTTGAAAGACTTGGCGATATTAAGCATTGGTTTACAGAAAGCGCAAAAGAAGCTTCAACTGAAATCGGTGACGAAATGGTTGCAAAATCATTAGAATACTTAGAAAAGAAAATCGTGTAATGCAGTATATTGTAACATCTTAAACTTTTAAGTGTTACAAAGTAGCAGGGGCAGATGCCCACATCTGCCAAATAAGGCAAATGTGGGCATTTACTTTTTTAAACAATATGAAGGAGGGCTAAAAATGAAACTTAATCTGCAAAAAAGCTTTTTTGACTATCAGCCTAAGCTTTTGCTTACACATGGCAATTTTAAAATAACGGCATTTCGCTATGAATCGGGCGTCGAGGCACTTGAAATAGAAAATAAAAGATGTTCATTTATCTTTACTCCCTTTAAAGGTCAGCAAATCTGGCATTTCACAGTTGACGGCAGAGAAATTTCAATGGACACAACGGTAAAAGAGCCGACTGATGCAAGTATTTACCTTAAAAACTACGGCGGATTTTTATATCACTGCGGTGTAATTTCGTTTGGCGCACCGGACGCTGAGCACCCGCACCACGGCGAAATTCCGAATGAAATTTATAATAGTGCATATATCGAGTGCTTAGAAGATGAGAAGGGAAAATATATCCTTTTAGGCGGAGAATTACTCCACGATACCGCATTTGTAAGAAAATACAGATTTGCGCCTGTTATCAAACTTTACGAAGACGGAACTGTGTTTAAAATTAATGTGACTTTAGAAAACCAGAGAGCATATCCTATGGAATATATGTACCTCTGCCACATTAATTTCAGACCCTTCAATGGCGCAAAGTTAATTTACTCTGCTAAACGTGATTCTGAGCACATAAAGGTTTATAAAGCAGACGGCACAAAAGCACTTACCGACTATATGGACGCTTTAGAAAAAGACCCGTCGCTTATGGATACAGTAGGTGCTCCCGGTCAATGCTATGACCCCGAAATCTGCTTCGGTATAAAATATTCGGGCGATGAAACGGGCAGAGCATACACTCTTCAGTATGAAGAAAACGGAGCTTGCTTTGTTTCGCATCCGACAGATGTTTTATCTAACGGTGTTCGCTGGATTTCAAGAACGAATAATGAAGATTCTATGGGCATGGTTTTACCTGCTACCGCAGAACATATCGGCTACGCTAATGCTAAAGCAAAAGGTCAGCTTAAGGTCTTAGCACCTAACGAAACACTTTCGTTCTATATGGAGGCAGGATATTTAGATAAACCCTGTGCTGATAAAGTTAAAGAAATTATTGAAAATATTTTAAAATAGAAAAAATGTGGTGTTTTTCATAAACACCACATTTTTTCTATTTAACTATTATTTTTTGGTTTAACTATTATTTTTTTAGTGAAAAATTAAAGCTCAGCGCACGCATAGCGTTTAAAACGGCAATTACCATAACACCGACATCTGCGAAAATTGCAAGCCACATATTTGCGTTTCCGAGTGCCGTAAATAGCAGGCATAAAAGCTTTATTCCTATCGCAAAAATGCAATTTTCACGCACTATTGTAAGGCATTTTTTTGAAAAACGGATTGCTGAAACTAATTTTAGAGGGTCATCGTCCATCAAAATTACGTCTGCTGATTCTATTGCGCTGTCAGAACCCTTCATTCCCATAGCAACGCCAACATCTGCACGTGCTAAGACGGGTGCATCGTTTATGCCGTCGCCAACAAAGCAGACGGAAGTTCCTTTCTTTTTGTTTTCTATGAGCTTTTCAAGCGTAAAAACCTTATCCTGAGGCAAGAGCTTAGCAAAAAAATCGTCAAGCTCAAGCTCTTTTGCAACGGCGCTTGCAGATAAAGCGCTATCGCCTGTAAGCATAATGGTTTTGCTTACGCCCAATTTTTTTAAACTTAACATTGCCTCTTTAGAGGTGGGCTTTAAGGCATCGGAAATAGTGATATATCCAAGGAATTTTCCATCTTCGCCAACATAAACAGTAGTTTCGCCGTCAGGATTTTTTGTAAATTTAATGTTGCGCTCTTCTAAGAGTGATGCGTTACCGACCAAAACATTTTTGCCGTCTATTTTCGCTTCTACGCCTTTTCCGCTTATTTCTGTTATATCGGTTACGTTTTTGCTTATAGCACCGCCAAAGGCTTCTTTTAAGCTTTCTGCGATTGGGTGGGACGATGCCTTTTCAGCGCAAACGGCAAGGTGAAGAAGCTCGTTTTCAGTTCCCGAAAAGCTTTTAATCGAGCGCACCTTAAAAGTTCCTGAGGTGAGTGTTCCTGTTTTATCAAAAACTGCGCAATCGGTTTTTGAAAGTGCTTCTATATAATTCGAACCCTTGACTAATATTCCAATACGGCTCATTCCGCCAATGCTTGCAAAAAACGTGAGCGGAATACTGATTACAAGCGCACAAGGACAGCTTACAACCAAAAATGTGAGCGCACGGTAAAGCCAGGTAGTAAAATTGGCATTTTTTGTTATCAAAAAGCTTAAAAATGGTGGAAAGATAATAAGCGCAAGCGCGCAAAAACACACAATCGGCGTGTAAATTTTTGCAAAACGTGAAATAAACGCCTCGGATTTTGATTTAAGTGAGCTTGCGTTTTCAACCAAATCAAGAATTTTTGAAACGGTGGAGTCACCAAAGTTTTTTGTGGTTTTAATTTTAATTACACCGCTTAAATTTATTGAGCCACTTAAAACCTCGCTACCTGCAAAAACATTTTCGGGAAGACTTTCACCTGTAAGAGCGGAAGTATCAACGGCGGAATGTCCTCCCTCTACAATTCCGTCGAGCGGAATTTTTTCGCCGGGATTAACAATGATTATACTGCCGGGTGTGACAGTTTCGGGGCTTGTGCGAACGATTTCCCCATTTTCTTCTATATTTGCATAGTCGGGTCTTATATCCATTAACTGGGCAATACTTTTTCGGCTTTTTCCAACAGCACAACTTTGAAAAAGCTCACCAATTTGATAAAAAAGCATTACTGCTATTGCTTCTAAATAGTCGCCGTTTGAAGTGAGCGCAAGAATAATTGCGCCGATAGTTGCAGTTGCCATAAGAAAGTTTTCATCAAAAATCTGCCTGCTTCTTATTCCGTAGAAAGCTTTTTTTAAAATGTCATACCCTATAATAAAATAAGGAATTAAGAAAATGCACAGCCTCACAATTCCTTTAGAGGGAATTAATGAAAAAATTACAGTTAAAATGGCTGAAATGATGATTCTTTTTAAAACCTTTTTCTGTTTTTTTGTCATAGCTTCCTCCTGATAGTTAAATTTTGCCCGATTATATGTATATTTCGCAGTCTCTTTCTACTTTTTTGCACGCAGAAATAACATCTTTCATAACGTTTTTCTCTGAAGCATTTTCAGAAAACTCAATAATCATTTTCTGCATAATGAAGTTTACCACGGCATCCTTTACACCGCTCGTTTTCTTTGCAGCTTCTTCCATTTTGTTTGCACAATTTGCGCAGTCTACCTCAATTTTGTAAGTTTTCTTCATTTTAAAGACACTCCTTATATAATACAATTAAACGATTAAATAAACGTTTAATTGTATTATATAACATAAGTGATATTTTGTCAAGGGGGAGTTGCTTTTTTTTAGTCTGGGTAGGCATTATGAGTTTAGTTTTTAAATTGAAATAATTTAAAAAGGGGTTGCAACGCAACCCCTTTATTCATATGTTAAGTTTTAGTTGTTAGCAGTCGCCACCGCAGCAGCAAGAAATGTGGATAATAATAAGAATTATCCATAAGCAGCTGTTGTTATCTCCACCAAAACCAAATAAACCTCTTTCACATCCCATAATAAAAGCTCCTTTCAAGATAGAAAATTTTTACGCAGGCTTTCCGCTGGGCGGTTTTTTAAGCCTCGTTACGCTAATATATTATGCAAAATCGGAGGTTTGGTGAGTGTTTTTTTAAAAAATTATTTTATATACTCTGCGCAAGCAAGAGCGGTTTGTTCGTAGTTCTTTAAATTTCCGTTTTCGGTGCTTGAAAAATAAAGTCCGTGTATGCTTATGGGGTTTACAGTATCGTAGCCGACGTTTAAAAGAAAATGGCTGTCAGCACGGAAATTTGCATTATTTCGCATAAAGCTGACTACGGGTACGGGGTCACCCGGTATTATAATGTTTACGGTTTTTAAAGCGTCTTCTTTTTTAGCACTAAGCTCGGGCGAGCCTATTCTTATCACCTTTTGAGGCACGCAAGTGCCCTTTTTTGTAAGCTCTTCGTAAATCTTGCTTACCATAACGCCTCCGCCGCTGTAACCAATTAAAATGACTTTGGAATCGGGATGCTCGTAACACATTTTTTCTATTTCTGAAATATATTTTTTTATTACCTTTCCTACGGGCAGATATGCACGCAGAACAACTTGAACTGCATCGGAAATTAATCCGTCATCTATGATATTTTTTGTGTCAGAATCGTCAAAAGATGCGTATTTTTTTATAATAACATCGTTTTCGGGATTTCGGCTAAGTAACACTAAGCGCAGTTTTTCGGCAAAGGCATCCATTTTATCATTTCCCTCCTTCATACCTATGCCGAAGAAAAGAAAAATGAGATAACGGCTTTTTGGGCACACTTTGTTTGTTGATGCAGGCACGTATATGGGAGAAATGGGCAAATCTGTTTTTTTGCCGTGAAACCAAAGCTTAGTAAAAGCATTTTGTGCCGTTTTTTTTAATTCCTCGTTTTCGTAAAGCTCTGCTAAATACCCCAATGCACAACTGTTTAGTAAAAATTGCTGATGCTCGGGCGGAAATAAATTAAGTCCTCTTCTATATAAAATATCGGCGGTATTTTCAACAATTTTTATGAATTTTTCTTTCAAAAACACCAAATCCTTTCAAAAAAAAGAAACTTGCGCAAGATGTGCGCAAAGTTTCTTATGTTTCATATTAAATTTATGAAAATTAAATGAAGTTTATGACTGAATTTGGTTATTGTTTTACCTTAAAGAAGTTTATAGCTTATTTTTTATAAAAGTTTGTTGAGCGAGTAACAGTTGCAGGGGGAGCAAAGTCAAGCTTTCTGTCTGCAATTTCCAAAATGTCCTCGGGTTTTATCCAGGGCTTGTTCTGGATTGCGCTTGTTTCTTCGTGTGTAAGATATCCCTTGTAGGTTGTAAGGCTTCTTCTGTAAAAACCATCACGGACGCAGCACTCAGCAACACCGTCATTTAAAATACTCATAATCATCGGGAGCATTTCAGCAGCGTATGCAACAGAGGTTGTGTTTGCAACTGCACCGGGAATGTTTGATACACAGTAATGAACAACGCCGTTTACAACGTAGCGGGGATTGTCGTGGTGTGTTTCGTGGCTTGATTCAATTGCTCCGGGGTCATCGTTTGAAATATCAACCAAAACCGAGCCAGGCTCCATTAATTTAAGCATCTCTTTATCGATGAGGAAATCTTTTCTTTCTTTAGGCCATTTTACGCAGTTTAAAACCATATCTGTCTGCGGAAGAACTGAGCTAATCGTTTCTTTGTTGCAAAGCATTGTGCTGATAGTAGAATTATATTGCGCAAGAAGTTTTCTTAAAATACCAACGTTAATATCCATAACTGTACAGTTAGCACCTAATGCGTGAAGAACCTCTAATGCACCCTGTCCAACAACGCCGCAGCCTAAGATTAAAACATTCATTCTCGGAGCGCCTGCAAAGCCGCCAACATATTTACCTTTACCGCCGTTAATTGTAAGCATAGATTCAAGACCGAAGAGCGCACCCTGCTTACCTGCTGCTTCGCAGTTTGGCGAGCCGTAGCGATGAGCATCTTCTGCTGTAAATGCTATACATTTGCTTTTTAAAAGAGCATCAACCTCTTCGGGATGACCTGCGGGGTGGATACAACCTAAAATAATCTGATTTTCACGCATAAGCGGATATTCAACAGGAGTAAACTCCTTAACTTTTGCAACCATATCGCAGTTTGCCCAGATTTCTTCCTTGGTCATCGCAATTTTTGCGCCTGCTGCAATATATTTTTCGTCAGGAAAACCTGCAGCTTTTCCACAGTCATGCTCTGCCCATACCTCGTGGCCCGCTGCTACAATTGACATTACCTCTGCGGGAGTAGATATTACTCTGAACTCGCCTTCTTTGATGTCCTTTAAAATTCCGTACTTCATTTTGTTTCCTCCCTGTAATTTATAAGAAATTCTTATGAATATTATATCAAACTGCATTTATCATAGCAAAAATAACCTGTTTTGTCAATGAATAACAAGGTGCAAATTTTTTAACAAAGGTATGTTTTTTTGTATAAAAAAAGGTTGCGCAAAAATATGCGTTAAAATACATATTTTGCACAACCTTAAAGCTATTTAGTTATCGCAGCAACCGCCGTGGGATGTAAAATCATCAAAACGGCAGTCTTCTTTTTCGGGTGGGAAAAATTCGTCCAGCGGAAATTCAATCCTGTCAAAGAGCTCGCACGGATTGTCGTCTGTCGATGCGATACATTCTTTATTCGGTACGCAGAAGTCGCACGCAGGAATTAAAAGCTGAACATTTCTCTCAATTTTGATAATCGAGAACAAACCGATAGATACAAAAACTCGCTTTTTGTCACCGCCTAAAACTAAGCTGTCATCGAAAACACGGCATACGCACTCGGGAATTGATGAAAAATCAATGTCATCGGTGCAGCAGCAGAGCTTATCGTTAATATCAACGATTTTTGCAGACAGACAAAGCGGGTCAACCACTTCGACAACGGCTTTCGGCATATTTGTCTTTTTCCAGAGTTGTTCATCGAATCCGTCATAACGGTATTTTGACTCAAAGACCTTAGCGTTTCCTTCAGAACCAAAAAGGATTACCTTTTTATCAAATGTGGCAAGACCTTCAACCTGTGTAGGTCTGCCGACTCCTAAATATACATCCAAAGTGATTTTGAAATAAAATTTAAGGTCAACTGTGTAGTAGCCACGGTTAAAAGGAACAGGCTCTACATCTGTAAACACCCAAATGATTTCTGATTTTCGGCATTTTACGCTTACTGCTCTGTCGATAATTTCCTGACCGCAGGCGGTTAAAAATACACGTGCATCTTCGATGCAGTCTTTGTCACGGCAGGAATCGTAAATCTTATCGGTATGTATGCAAACAGTTTCGCCAAGCTCGGGGCGGTTTTGTTCGCAGAATGGGTCGTGATTACGTCTGTTATTCATAAGAAAACCTCCTGATATGTTTTATTCAGTAATATCTTATGCGGTATTCGCTTTTTGGTGACATTTTAAAAAAGAATTTTTTATTTTACAGTTTCATACAATTTACTAAAAATGTAAAGAGGTGATTTTTTTGAAAGAATACATTGTTTTTTATGAAAATATATTTTTAAGGTTTAGTCTGGATAAGCTTGGACTTTGCGTGCAAAAACTTGAAAACAACAGGTTTTCGGAAAAACAGATTTTGCTTTCAAATGCAAAAGAGGATTTTTGCGCATTAGCAGACGATGCGGTTCATATTGTTTGCCAGTCGGAGTCAGGAAGTATCATTTATCTTACGTTTGACGGAAAAACGTGGAGGAAAACAGTTTTGCTTGAAAGTAAAGAGGGTAGGGCTTATAGAAAATATTTTAGCCTCATAAAGCTTGGAAATCTTGTGAATTTGTTTTACACAATAAACCATGAGGATAAAACTCTGCTCATTCATCAGATTTTAGACGGAACGTATTCTGAGCCTGAGGTTGTTGATTTTGTAACGCCGTGCGGAGTCAGGTTTTGCATTTCAGAACACGTTTCGACGGATGTGAGCATTACCTATAAAAACCAAAACGGAGTGTGCGGAAGCAAGGTTTACAGATGGTCTAAAAAAAGCTTTATGCAGTTTGTGCCGTTTACGGAAAATACGGATTTTGAGCCGCATTTTATAAATATAACCGACCATGGCACACAGCTTATAGGTGTTAGTGATACGGGTAATGAAAAAAAGATTGTTTTTTATGCTAAAAATGAGCTTGGGGAGAGCGTAAAAAATGAGCTTGCAAGCGGAAATGAAGATTTTAACCCTGTGTTTTTTACGTACAGGGGAAAAACTGTTGCCCAGTGGTATGACCGTGGCTGCGTTATGGCAGCCACGAGCGAAGATGACGGAAAAAGCTTCTCTACGCCTGTAAAATATATTAAAAATGCGTATTCCGACATTTCACTGTTTGAACTGTGTTCGCCAAGGCAAAAGTGCCTCTGCTATGGCTTAAAAAAGGGTAATAGCATTACATTTTATTCTGCTAAGGATATTTTGAGCGAGATGAAAAACGAAAAAAAGAAAGTTAAAAGCGTGCTGTCAGGAAATGATGCAGCGCAGTTTGCGGCTAAGTCAGGATACAAAAAGACTAATGGTTGGGATGATGACCCATATGTAACGCAGAAAGAACTGAAGTACGAAATCGAAAAACTCCAAAAAATGCTTGATGATTGCCGCAATAGAGTGGAAAAAATTGAGAAAATGGGTAAAAACGATGAAAAGGAAATTTTGTAAAGAGAAATTTTCGGCGTGATTTAATGCCGTAGGGGCAGAACTTTGGTCGCCTGCGGGCAAATCGTGATTTGTCACTACAATAAAGCCATTAGTTTCGTGGCTCGATTGTAGGGAACGGCGTCTGCTCGCTTGCGTACGTGTATTTTTCGGGAGGGCGCTAAAGACCCTCCCCTACGATGTCAAAGCACAACCTAAAGGTAAATTGGAATTTAGCGCACTAACGTTTGGTTGTGTTTTCGCCTCCCTTGTGTAAAGGGAGGTGGGTTTTGCAAAGCAAAACTCGGAGGGATTGTTATTATAAATACAGTTATTAACGCAAAAACAACCCCTCAGTCACCTTTCGGTGACAGCTCCCCTTACACAGGGGAGCCTATCGCGCACCGCAACCT
>JAGBHP010000042.1 GCA_017935435.1 Clostridia bacterium
AGAGCGAAAGGCTCCCCTGTGTAAGGGGAGCTGTCACCGAAAGGTGACTGAGGGGTTGTTTTTGTGTCAACGAACGTATTTTAATAACAACCCCTCCGAGTTTCGCTTTGCGAAACCCACCTCCCCTTACACAGGGGAGGCTACGCCCAACCGACAGTTAAATCCAAATTTACTACACTAACACAGAATATTCTACCATAAAACAAAAATTTTTTCATAATTTAAAAATTATACATAATACAATTAGTTTTTACACAAAATATTGGTTGATTTTCTTAAAAAAATTTACCGTTATATTCTTGCTATTTTTTCCTTTTTTTGCTATAATGTAAAATGGAGTAAATTTGGATTATGTTATATAATTTAACTCTTTCTATATATCATTCAATCAGGAGGTAAAACAATGAGTACATTAGGTAAGCTTTCAGAGCTTGAACGCATCCGGGCTGAAATTGAGCTTGGCGGCGGAAAAGACAAAATCGCAAAGCAACATGATGCCGGCAAACTCACTGCAAGAGAGCGCATTGGCATTTTGTTTGACGAAGGCAGCTTTGTTGAGCTTGATGCATTTGTAACTCACAGATGCTCAAACTTTGACATGGCAGAGCAAAAGGCACCGGCAGAAGGTGTAATCACCGGTTTCGGTACGATTGAAGGACGTCCCGTTTACGTTTATTCTCAGGATTTTACGGTTATGGGCGGCTCTTTAGGCGAAATGCACGCTAAAAAAATCTGCAAGGTAATGGATATGGCTATGAAAACAGGCGCACCCATTATCGGTATTAATGATTCGGGCGGAGCTCGTATTCAGGAAGGACTCGATGCGCTCGCAGGCTTTGGCGAAATTTTCTTAAGAAATACTAAAGCTTCAGGCGTTATTCCGCAGATTTCTGTTATTATGGGTCCCTGCGCAGGCGGCGCAGTATATTCACCTGCTATCACAGACTTTGTATTTATGGTAGATAAAACTGCACAGATGTTTATTACAGGTCCTTCTGTAATAAAGGCAGTAACAGGCGAAGACGTAACATTTGATGAACTTGGCGGAGCAAAACCCCACTCTGAAAAGAGCGGTGTTTCACACTTTGCTTTTGCTGATGATAAAGAGTGTCTTTTAAAGGTTCGTGAGCTTATATCTTACCTGCCTGCAAACAATGTAGAAGATGCTCCCTACGATTTACCGACAGACGATATCAACAGACTTTCAGAAAAGCTCTGCTCTATCGTTCCTGATAACGCAAATAAGTCTTATGATGTAAAAGAAGTTATCGCAGAAATCGTAGATGACGGAAAATATTTTGAGGTTCTTCCGGAGTTTGCAAAAAATATAGTAACTGCATTTGCAAGAATGAACGGACAAACTGTTGGTATTGTTGCAAATCAGCCTGCAGTTTCAGCAGGAAGTCTTGATATTGATTCATCAGACAAGGCTGCACGTTTTGTAAGATTCTTAGACAGCTTCAATATTCCGATAATAACGCTTACCGACGTTCCCGGATTTTTACCCGGCACAAGTCAGGAACACGGCGGAATTATCAGACACGGTGCTAAACTTCTTTATGCATATTCTGAAGCTACCGTTCCTAAGATTAACGTTATTTTAAGAAAAGCTTACGGCGGAGCATATATTGCAATGAGCTCAAAGCATTTAGGCGCAGATATCGTTTATGCTTGGCCGACAGCTGAAATTGCTGTTATGGGTCCTGACGGTGCTGCAAACATCATCTTTAAAAATGATATTAAAAATGCAGATGACCCTGTTCAAAAAAGAGCTGAAATGATTGAAACCTACCGCGCTCAGTTTGCAAACCCTTACGAGGCTGCAAAACGCGGATATGTTGATGATGTAATCGCTCCCGATTCTACAAGACCGAGAATTATTGCAGCACTCGAGATGCTTGCAGGCAAGCGTGAAACTACGCCGTCTAAAAAGCACGGCAATATTCCGCTTTAATACGAGGTGAGTGATATGGAAAATATTCTTAGTCAAGGTGCGGTTATTGCTTTAGTCGGTTATCTTCTTGTATTTGTTGTTTTATCTGCTATATGGGGAATATTAGAGCTTTCTAAAAAATTCTTTACACGTAAAACAGATAAGGTAAAAGAAGAAGCTATAACACCGCCTCCTGCACCGAAAGCGGAAACAAAGGTGGAGATAGGCGAGGATGAGGAGGAATTAATTGCGGTTTTAACTGCCGCAGTTGCTGCTTCCTTAGGAAGAACATCGACGTATAATTTAAACATTAAATCTTATCGCAGGGTTGGCTCTTCTTCACCTGCGTGGAACAAAATTTCAAGACAGGAAAATCTTTCGTAAATATTTAAGGAGGAATTTTAAAATGAGAAAATTTATGATAAATGTAAACGGAAAATCCTATGAAGTTGAGGTTGAAGAGGTTGGCGTAGCTACATCTGCTCCCGCAGCACCCGTAGCCGCACCTGCTGCTGCCCCTGCACCTGCCGCTGCACCCGCAGCTCCAAAGGCTGCTGCTCCTTCAGGCAGTGAAGGCGCAATCAAAGTAACCTCTCCGATGCCCGGTACAATTTTAAGAACTTGCGCAAATGTTGGCGACAAGGTAACAAAGGGTCAGCCTATCGTAGTACTCGAGGCTATGAAGATGGAAAATGACATTGTAGCGCCTAGTGACGGAACAGTTTCTTCAATTAATGTTACAAACGGACAGAGCGTAAATTCAGGTGACGTTATTGCTACACTTGCGTAAGCAAAAATGGCAAAAACCTATTTTGAAAGGGTGAAATTTAATGCAATTGCTTTTAGATAGCTTAATAGCTTTTCTGCAAAGTACAGGTATTGCCAAAATTTTTGCTGCAACTGAAAGTACGGCTATTGCTCTGGGCGGAATTGACGTTGGCGCAATTATTATGATTGGCATTTCCTTTGTTCTTTTGTATCTTGCTATCGGAAAGGGCTTCGAGCCGCTGCTTTTGCTTCCAATCGCTTTTGGTATGCTGCTTGCAAACCTTCCGATGTCAAACATTATGCATATTGAATACTTTATAGGTGACGGAACAGACCCGAATTTTCAGATAAATTATGGCGAAGTTCTTCACCATGGTGGTCTTTTTGACCTTCTTTATATGGGTGTAAAGCTTGGTATTTATCCGCCTTTAATCTTTATGGGAATTGGTGCGATGACAGACTTTTCACCGCTTATTTCAAACCCGAAGAGTCTTTTATTGGGTGCGGCAGCGCAGTTAGGTGTTTTCGTGGCATTCTTCGGTGCACTGCTTTTGGGCTTTAATCTCTTAGAGGCTATGTCAATCGGTATCATCGGCGGTGCTGACGGTCCTACGGCAATTTTGGTAACCAAAACGCTTGCTCCGACACTTCTTCCTGCAATCGCTATTGCGGCGTACTCATATATGGCACTTATCCCGATTATTCAGCCGCCTATTATGAAAGCGCTTACAACGAAAAAAGAGCGTGCGGTTAAGATGACAACGCTTCGTGAAGTAAGCAAAACAGAAAAAATCGTATTCCCGATTATCGTTGCTACCGTTGTAATTTTAATAGTTCCCGATGCTGCGCCTCTTATTGGTAGCTTAATGCTCGGTAACTTATTTAAAGAAAGTGGCGTAACAGAAAGATTATCTAAAACTGTTCAGAACGAGCTTATTAACATAATTACCATTTTCCTCGGTGTAACAGTTGGTGCAACAGCTTCTGCTAATACTTTCTTAAAGAAGGAAACGATATTTATTATCATTTTGGGTCTTGTTGCCTTCTGCATAAGCACAGTTGGCGGACTTTTATTCGGTAAGCTTATGTACTATGTAACAGGCGGAAAAATTAATCCGTTGATTGGTTCAGCAGGTGTATCCGCAGTTCCTATGGCGGCGCGTGTGTCGCAGACCGTAGGACAAAAGGAAGACCCCACAAACTTCTTACTCATGCACGCAATGGGTCCGAACGTTGCAGGTGTTATAGGCTCAGCAGTTGCTGCCGGCGTATTTTTAACATTTGCAAAGTTCTTTGCATAAATTTTTGATAGATTAGGAGGAAAAAATAATGGCAAAAGTAAAAATTACAGAAACCGTTCTGCGTGATGCGCATCAGTCGCTTATCGCTACAAGAATGCCTACGGATACTATGCTTCCGATTGTTGAAAAGCTTGATAAAATCGGCTATCATTCATTAGAAGCATGGGGCGGTGCTACCTTTGATTCCTGCCTTCGCTTTTTAAACGAAGACCCTTGGGAAAGACTCCGCAAAATCCGTGATAAAGCTAAAAATACAAAACTCCAGATGCTCTTCCGTGGTCAGAACATTTTAGGATATAAAAACTACGCTGACGATGTAGTAGAATACTTCGTTCAGAAATCAATTGCAAATGGTATTGATATTTTAAGAATTTTCGATGCTTTAAATGACGTAAGAAACTTAAAGTGCGCAATTGATGCCTGCAAAAAGGAAAAAGGTCACGTTCAGGCTACTGTTTGCTACACAATAAGCCCTGTTCACAATGTTGAAAGCTTTGTGTGCTTAGCAAAACAGCTTGAGGAAATGGGCGCAGATTCAATCTGTATTAAGGATATGGCAGGACTTCTGCTTCCTTACACAGCTTATGAACTCGTTAAGGCAATGAAAGAAACAGTTAAAATCCCGATTCAGCTCCACACCCACTATACAAGCGGTGTTGCTTCTATGACATACTTAAAAGCCATCGAAGCAGGCGTTGACGTTGTGGACTGCAGTATTTCGCCCTTAGCGCTCGGCACAAGCCAGCCTGCAACAGAGCCTATGGTTGCAACTCTTCAAGGCACAGAGTTTGATACAGGTCTTGATATTAATGCTCTTACTGAAATTGCTGACTATTTCCGTCCTTACCGTGAAGAATACTTAAAGAGCGGACTTTTAAATCCAAAGATGCTCGGCGTAGATGTAAATACGCTTCTTTATCAGGTTCCGGGCGGTATGCTTTCAAACCTCGTATCTCAGCTTAAACAGCAGGGTAAAGAGGATAAGCTTGAAGAGGTATTAAAGGAAGTTCCTGAAGTAAGAAAAGATTTGGGATATCCTCCGCTTGTTACTCCTACAAGCCAGATTGTCGGCACTCAGGCAGTTTTAAATGTAATCATGGGCGAACGCTACAAAATGGTTACTAAAGAAACTAAGGGTATCGTAAAAGGCGAATACGGCAAAACTCCCGTTGAGATTGACCCCGCATTCGCTAAGAAAATTATCGGTGACGATGAGCGCATTACTTGCCGTCCTGCTGATTTAATTAAACCCGAGCTTGATGAGATGCGCAGTAAAATGAAGGAATACTTAGAACAGGACGAAGACGTGCTTTCATACGCACTCTTTGATAATGTTGCAGTAAACTTCTTTAAACAACGCCAGGCTGAAAAATATAAAATCGATAAAGATTTAGTAGACATGGAAAATAAGGTTCATCCTGTTTGATGTTGAAAACAAACGACTATGACACTTATCTGTCATAGTCGTTTTCCTTGTTTTATAGGATTTTTTATAAAAAATTCAAATTAATGAAAAAAATGCTTGCATTTTAGGAAACAATCTGTTATAATTATTATGTTTTATGACTAACGATTAATTTTGGAGGTGCATATAGATGGCAAAGTGTGAAATTTGCGGCAAGGGTGTTACCTTTGGTATTAAGGTGAGCCATTCGCACAGAAGGAGCAACAGATCATGGAAGCCTAACATCAGATCGGTTAAGGCTATGGTTGACGGAACTCCGAAGTCAATAAAGGTTTGCTCAAGATGCCTGCGTTCAGGTAAGGTTACAAGAGCTATATAATCTAATTGAATTATTATTTAGTTTAAGGCTGTCCCGTTTGGGGCAGCCTTTAAACGTATATATGCTTGTACTTTTTTGACGCAATAATTGACTTTTATGCAATAAGAGGGTATAATTTATATGTGTTTAAAAAGAAGATGAGGTGTTAACTTAGGTGAGATTATGGGAACTTTTTATTCTTGCGGTAGGACTTTCGATGGACGCTTTTGCTGTAAGCATCTGTAAGGGCTTGTCGCTTGGCGAAATAAATGTAAAAAGTGCAGTAAAGGTTGGAGCTTGGTTTGGCGGATTTCAGGCACTTATGCCGCTTGTGGGTTTTTTGCTTGGCGTAAGGTTTAAGGATTATATTACAGCGATTGACCATTGGATTGCGTTCGTGCTTTTGGGACTTATCGGGATAAATATGATAAAGGAAGCAATATCGGGCGATGAAGAGAGCTTAGATGCGTCGCTTTCGTTAAAAAAAATGCTTCCGCTTGCGGTTGCAACAAGTATTGATGCTTTGGCAGTTGGAGTTACATTTGCATTTTTAAGCGTTAATATTTTGCCTGCAGTTTCTTTTATAGGAATAACAACCTTTGTGCTTTCAGGGTTGGGCGTTTATGTTGGGCATATTTTTGGCGTAAAGTATAAAAAAAGTGCCGAAATTTCAGGCGGAGTTATACTTATCGTACTTGGAATAAAAATACTTTTAGAGCATATTTTAGTATTATAAGCAGAGGGGGATTTTTAGTGCCTCAGTGGACAGAAGAGCAAGAAAATGCGATTTTGGCAAGAGAAAAAAATATACTGGTTTCGGCGGCGGCAGGAAGCGGAAAAACTGCGGTGCTTACTGAGCGCATTGTAAAGAAGCTGACAGACCCCGAAAACCCATTAGACGCAAGTAAGCTTTTGGTGGTTACTTTTACGAGCGCCGCAGCAAGCGAAATGCGTGAGCGAATAGTTTCAAAGCTTACTAAACAAATGGAAGAAAATCCTGAAAGTGAGCTTATAAGAAAGCAGCTTGCATTAATTGATACGGCAACAATTGCTACAATACACTCATTTTGCCTTAATATGATAAGGGAAAATTTTCTTATTTCAGGTGTTGACCCTGCGTTTAAAATTGCTGACCCCACACAAAGCAGTCTTATTAAAAAAGAAGCTATCGACGAAACGATTGACGAAATGTTTGAAGACGAGATATTTTCAGAAGGGTTTCTAAAGCTTTGCGAAAATTACGGAAGCATCAGGGGCAGCGGTGCGCTTTTTGAGCTTATAAATAAAATTTATGATTTCGTGATGAGCCTTCCTGACCCCGAAGGGTGGCTTATAGAAAGCGCAGACGAATTTAGCGAAAATAAAAAAATCTGCGAAAGCAAGTATGTAAAAATTGCGCTAAAAGACGCAAAAGAAGTGCTTAAAAGTGCGGTATCAAAGTATAATGCGCTCATTAAAAAAGCTGAAATTGACGATGACGTACCAGAGGTGCTTTCGCTTTTAAAAGCAGAAGCGACGCAAATAAAAAAGGCTCTTTCGTGCGAAGATTACCACGATTTTTATAATTTTGTATCGTCGCTTTCCTTTGCGGACTTTCCAAGAGCCAGAAAGGGATTTTTGCCCGTATGGCGTGAATATATAAAGGACAGCAGAGATAAAATAAAGAAGCTTCTTTGCGGTTTATTGAAGGAAAAATATTTTAATTTAACAGAAGATGAATTAGAAGAAGTAAAAAATGAGCTTTACCCAAGCGTTTTGGCACTTTCTGAAACTGTAAGACGGGTAATTAAAAAGTTTGGCGAAAAAAAGGCAAAGAAAAATATTTTAGACTTTAATGATTTAGAGCATATTTGCTATCGCCTGTTTGTAGATGAAAACGGCAATAAAACCGAAATTGCTACAAAAACAGGTGAGCGTTTTTGCGAAATTTTAATTGACGAATATCAGGATACAAGTAGATTACAGGAGAGCATTTTTGCATCGATTGGAGAAAAAAGCCATACCTTCACGGTTGGCGATATCAAGCAGAGCATTTATCGTTTTCGTAATACCGACCCTTTGCTTTTCAGGAATAAATGCGACACATTTTTAAAGGAAGAAAATTCTGTAAACAGAAAAATTTTGCTCACTAAAAATTTCAGAAGCCGTAAAAACGTGCTTTTAGCTATAAATTACATTTTTAGCCGTATTATGTCAAGAGAAGCAGGCGAAGTTGATTATAACGATGATGAAAAGCTTAATTTTGGCGCAAATTTTTCAGATTCAGTTAATCCGCTTGACGATGTGTGCGAAATAAATATTATAGACAGGGCAATGGAAGTTGATGATAGCGAAGAGGAAACAGAAGAAATAAGCACAGCTGAAATTGAGGCAGAATTAATAGCAGACAGAATATCGGAGCTGATTTTATCGGGATACGAGGTAAAGGATAATGATAAAATGCGCCCGATAACCTATCGTGATATATGTGTGCTTTTAAGGGCAACAAAAAATGCCGACATATTGACGACGGTACTGTCTGAAAGAGGTATACCCGTTTTTGCAGATTCAGCAAGCGGTTTTTTTGAAGCAGGCGAAGTTGATACTGTTCTGTCATTTTTAAAAATTGTGGATAATCCCTATCAGGACATACCCTTGCTTGCGGTTTTAAGGTCACCTGTTTATAATTTTACGACCAATGACCTTGCAAGAATACGTGCCGAAAAAAAGGATGCCGATTTTTTTGATTGTCTTGTTAAAATGTCGGCAAAACAAGAGGATGAGCTTGGAAAACGCATAAGCTCATTTTTAAAGGAGCTTAGTCGCTATCGCCTGCGTGCAAAAACCATAAGCACGCACGAATTTTTGTGGGAATTTTATTTAAAAAGCGGTTTTTATGATTATGCAGGAGCCGAAAAAAACGGAAAATTAAAGCAGGCAAATTTAAGAAGCTTGTATGTGCGTGCGGCAGAGTATGACAAAACAGGCTTTAAGGGTCTTTACAGCTTTGTAAGCTTTTTAGAAGAATATAAGGGCGCAGGGTCTGATTTTGCGACGGCAAAGCTTATAGGTGAAGAAATGAACGTTGTGCGCATAATGAGCATACACAAAAGTAAGGGCTTGGAGTTTCCTGTGGTTATTTTGGGCGGTTGCGGAAAAGAAATGAATATGCAGGATTCAAAGGGTAGCTTTTTGTTTCATCCCGAGCTTGGATATGGCCCGAAATATGTTGATGGTGCTTTGCGTATAACATACCCAACCGTTATAAAAACGGCAGTTGCAGCCGTGATAAAAAATGAGTGCATCTCCGAAGAAATGAGAATTTTATATGTTGCCCTCACACGAGCTAAAGAAAAGCTTATTTTAACAGGCTCGGTGAGAAATCTAACAAAAGCGGTTTTAAGGTGGAGGGATGAAGGAAACGGTCAGTTTAAATTTTCACCGCACTCAGCAACAAGCGCAAAAAGCTATTTCGACTGGATTGGTATGTGCCTTATAAACCACCCCGACGGTAAGCTTTTTGCAGAATATCTTGACGAACAACCGATTAGTTTTGAGGACAGCTCAAGGTTTAAGATTAATATTTTGCCTGCCGTGGCGGTAAAAAGAGAAAAGATTGAAGAAAACGTAAAGGCTGAAGAAACACGTGCAGATACAGACGAGATTATAAAGCTTATAAAAACCGAATATGCGCATAAAGACGAGGTGGGGATTCCGTCAAAAATCACTGTAACGGAGCTAAAGCGCAAGCTCGCCGAAGAAGAAAAAGAGGGTCACTTTTTATATAAAAAAACACCTGTAAAAGAAGATGCAGGCACGACAATTTCTGCCGCAAAACGTGGAATTGCCTTCCATACGGTTATGGAGCATATTGATTTTTCAGAAACAGTTGATGATTTTCATATAAAATTAACTGCGCAAAAGCTATATGAGCAGGGCTATCTTGATGAAGAAGAGCTTGGCAGTATTGATGAAAAAAAGCTTAGCCTTTTCTTTAAAAGCGATTTATATAAAATGGTAAAAGACGCAAAGGAAGTTCATCGTGAGGTTATGTTTGCGATAAAAGAAAAGGCAAGCGATTTGGGAATTGCAAAAAGCGACGCAAAGGTGCTGATTCAGGGCGTGATTGACCTTTGCCTTGTTTATGATGATGGTATTTTTATAGTAGATTACAAGACGGATAAAAATATAACACCCTCAGACGCTGCTAAAAGATACCGAGTTCAGCTTATTTGCTATGCTATGGCGGTTAAAAAACTGTTTGGGAAAAGCGCAAAAAAAGCATATTTGTATCTTTTTGAAAACGGCGAATTTGGCGAGGTGGATTTAACCGAAAATCTGGAGGAAAAGCTATGAAAATAATCACTCTTACTTTAAATCCTGCATTTGACGTACATTTAGAGCTTGAAGATTTTGTGCCGTATAAAGAAAACTACGCTAAAACCTCTGTTAAAAACGCAGGTGGAAAAGGCATAAATATTTCACGTGCGCTTTTAAGCTATGGAATAAAAAGCAAGGCAATGTGCATTTTAGGCGAGGGCAAGGAAGAATTTTTAAGTCTTTTAAATAAAGAGGGAATGGAGATTTTTCCGTTTTTTGCCCACGGGAAAATCAGGGAAAATATAACAATTCACGCAAGAGGCAAAGAAACCCGCATCAGCACAGAGGGATTTTTTGTAAAAAAAGAAATGCTCGATATGCTCTTTTTAGAAATTGAAAAAGAGGCAGACTCCGGCACAATTGTAACTTTTACAGGGCGAATCCCTAAGGGAATAGAAAATAAGGATGCAGCTTGCTTTTTAAAAAAGATAAAGCAAACGGGCGCAAAGGTGATTGTTGACAGTAATTCTTTTACATTAAATGAGCTTATTGATATTAAGCCGTTTTTAATAAAACCCAACGAAGAGGAAATTGCGCATCTTTTAGGGGAGAACGTAGAGGATAAAAATATTTTGGAAGAAACTGCTGTAAAGCTTTATAAAAGCGGAATAGAAAACGTTTTAATCTCACTTGGAGCTGACGGCTTTATTTATGCAGGGAAAAGCGGAAACTATAACGTAAAAGCACCCCATATTTCTCCTGTTTCCACAATTGGCGCAGGCGACAGCACGATTGCCGGCTTTATTGCAGGAATTGTCCAAAAAAAGGAGTTTTGCGAGGTGCTAAAGCTTTCTTCAGCGTTTGGAAGCGCCGCATGCTTAACCCAAGGGACAAATCCGCCCACAATGAGCGATATTTTGCGGCTTAAAAAGGATGTTATTATCGAAAAAATAAATGAGAAGGAATTCGTCAGTTGACGAATTCCTTCGTTAATTTTCATGTTGTTTATCAAAAGGCTTTTTAAGCGTTTTTTATGCCTTGTGTGGTATACACATTTTCCGTAGCCTTTAGTCGTACATTGTCATACAAGATGCAATATCATCAAAGGTATTGCATTTTCCATTTTTTACGTAGAGATAAGAGGTTGTCATACCGCTTATAAGGCAGCTTTTTACATCAAGCCCTGCTAAAAGTCCTGCACAGAAGCCTGAATTAAAGTTATCACCGCCGCCCGTTGTCTTTTTGGGATTTTCGCATAAAATGCCCTGTACTTCAACCTCGCCGTCGTCATAGACTGCTGCTGCACTGTCTACGGGGTGGATTATAACTGTATTTATGCCCGAAAATTCCTTAATAGCTCTTGCAACGGGGAGTGAGCCCTGGTATTCGCCATCGCACAAAATAGAATGCATAACCATAGCTTCGCTCTTATTAAGACCGATATAGGTCGGAGCAAATTCTGAATATTTTCCGAACATTTTAAGCGCACTTTTAATTTCTTCAGGTTCACGTTTAGCGCAGTCTGCGATATCTATATACACTTTTCTGTCCTTATTTTTAAGCTTTGGCATAACGCAAGCTAAAAACTTTTCGTATATTTCGTGAAAATGTACGAGATAGCTCCAATTGACCAAAGTTATAATATCGGCATCTTCAAAAATTTCAACTAACTGTTCAACGCTTATGCGTGCAATCAAATCATCCCATGTAAGCTGACTGATTTTTTCAATGTCGCTCATTATAACCTTGCCGTCTTCAAATTCAAATATATAGGAATATCCCGGCTCGCTTATGCTTATCGTTTCGCAGTTGGGATTTAAGTTAAAAATTGAATTTTTTTCGGGATACCCCATTGCGCCGACACACATACAGCGAACACCCATATTTGCAAGGCCGTTTGCATAGTGCGGTCCGCAACCGCCGAAATCTGTACTGCTTTTTATAAGCTCAATATTTCCACTTCTGCCTGCAAGTGAAGAAATTTTATCACCAAACTGGTCGATTGTCGGGAAAAAAGTGCAATTTTTTTCGTCAGTACGGGTTTTTACGGGTCTGAACACAAAATCAACAAAGCCGTCAAAGCCAATGCTGACTTTTTTACTTTGAATTATATCCTTTTTTTCCTTAAACTGCTCACTGTATTTCATTTTCTTCCTCCTCGGCGTCTGGACTTGTTTTTGTTTACTTATTTAAATATTTTAAAACTTCTTGTGTTACAAGCTTAGTAATTGCTTCTATATCTGCAGAGAGGCTTGCACCGCTTGATAAATCAGCTTTGCCGTTACTTGAAAACAGCTTCATTTTCTTTTCGCTTTCCTGTTTTACAGCTTCAACTGCCGCAGGGATAAGGTCAATAAGACCCTTGTCCATACTTGAGAATTTCTTAAATTCAGCTTCAACCGCCGCAACGTTGATATCGGTAAAAATATTTACCTTGCTTATTCCGTCTTTTATTGCCTGACGAAAATCGTTATCTGTAAGACCTGAACCGCCGTGAAGAACTAACGGAACATCTACGGTTTTTGCGATTGTGCGGATTCTTTCAAAATCGAGCTTCGGCGGAAGCTTGTACGCTCCGTGCGCGTTGCCGACAGCAATCGCAAGAGCGTCAACACCTGTTTTGTCAACAAAGTCTTTTGCGAGAGCTGGGTCTGTAAAGAAATTTGACGGGTCATCAAGGTGGCTTGAGCCTTCAGCTGAGCCTTCGTTATCACCAACGTGACCGAGTTCACCCTCAATTGTAGCACCATATGAATGTGCAAGGTCTGCCATTTCCTTAACTTTTCTTACATTTTCTTCGTAAGAATCAGTCGAGCAGTCATACATAACGGAGCTAAAGCCTAATTTAAGAGCCTTAACACAGGTGTCATAGCTAAGACCATGGTCTAAATGCACAACAACGGGAACAGATGCCTTTTTTGCCATAGGTATGAGGTAATACGAAACCTCTTCTAAAGGACCGTAGGGAAGCAAAACCTCTGCCGTACCCATAATAACAGGCGAACGTGTGCTTTCAGCAGCGGAAATTATACCGCGCGCAAGCTCTAAATTAACAGCGTTAAAAAGACCTACTGCATAGTGGTTCTTTTTGGCGGGGATTAAAACGTCATTCATATTAACTAACATATTTCATTCCTCCTGAAAATATATAAAATGTAGTCATTTTTCTCTTGATATCATTTTACAGATATATTATATAATAAAAATGTTTGAAAATCAAGGTTTTTTTTGGATTTCTTTTGTTTGAATTTGGTTTTTTGGGTTTTTGGATAAGTTTTTACGAAATTTTTCGTAGAATTTTGTAAAAGAGTGGGATTTATATCGTTAAAGGTTGAGGTCGTGTTGTAGGGTGCGGCGATTTTCGAGGGTCTGCCCCATCGGGTACGCACCGCAAAACCGCACAAACGGAACGTCGGCAAGCGCCGTTCCCTACAATCACCCAACCAGATGTTTGTGCGTTAAAATCCAATTTATGTAATAACTAATGGTTGAAAATTGTAGGGAAGGCATTTATGCCTTCCGCAAAATAACAATCGCAGGCGGAATGGGTAAATCCATTCCCTACGATATAATCGTTTTTTTCGACGTAATTGTAGGGACCGGCCTCCCGGACGGTCCGCTAAAATCTGTACAAACAGACAATCGAGGAGAGTCTGCCCCATCGGGTACGTTCCGTATGCACAATTTTGTGGTGTGCGTTGTAGGGGCGGGTCTCTGTGCCCGCCCGCGGGAACCCACAGAGAGGCTCCCCTACAACCGCAACCAAACACCCTTGCAATACCCCCCAATTTGCAAAAAAAGCCTTAGGCAATCGTTTTTTTTGATTACCTAAGGCTTTTAAATACCTTTTGTTATGAAAATATTTATTAGAAAAGTCCGGGCATACTTAAATTACCTGTAACTCTTCCCATGCTCTGCTCCATCAAATCTGATGCCTGTTTTACGGCATCATTTACAGCAACCAAAATTAAATCCTCTAATGTTTCAACATCATCGGGGTCAACAACCTCGGGATTAATTTTAACCGCTACGATTTCCTTATTTCCCTTAATGGTAACTGTAACCATTCCGCCGCCTGCAGTTGTTTCGATTGTTTTTTCCTCAACTTCAGCCTGAATTTTTTCCATTTCAGCCTGCATTTTCTGCGCTTGTCTAATCATATTGTTCATATTGGGAGCGCCGCCCATAGTAAATTTATTTTTTGCCATTTAAATTCTCCTTTAAACTATATATATTTAAAAAATTAATCAACAACTTCAAAAATCGAGTGACCTGCGCCAATTTCTTCAAGCTTTTTAAGCGGGTCATCGTTTTCTGTTCCGCTCACCTGCCCCACTTCCTTTTTAAAGTGACAGGAAATCGTATAATCCGCCTTCAAAACCTCACGCACAGCGTTTCCCACAATTTCAAGGTTCCTTGGCTTTGAAATAATCTCCTTTGCCATTTGTGCATTATCTTCAAAAACCAGCAAAAGCTTATCTCCTCTGATTTGCGGAACAACCTTCAAAAGATGCGGAAAAATAGGCGCACCGCCAAGTGCTCTTACCGTATTTATAACCTTTTGCCAGTCAATTCCTGCGCTAATCCCAGCCTTCTCAGGCTCAGCTTTTTGGACAGGCTTTTGTGTCGGTGCAGAAAAAGCCTCACTCGCTTTTAAATCCTCTTTTTCTGCGCTATCCTCCCACGGAAGAGCGTCTTCTGCTTTATCGCTTGCCTGGCTTTGAGGTTTTTTTTCTGTAATTTCGCTTTTTACAACAAAATTACCCTCTTTTATACTCTTTTCAACATCTGCAATTCTTGCAAGCACCGAATCAAGCGAATCATCTAAAGCAGGCTCGCACATTTTTATAATACAAAGCTCATAAATCGTTCTTGAAAAAGAAGAAGATTTTGCTTTTTGATAGCTTTCGTTTAAAAGTCTTAGCGAATTTGTCAGCTTTTCAACCGTAAACTTTTCGCCGTACTCCTTTAAAGCGTTCATTTTCTCTTCGGAATACGTAAGTATGCCCTCTGCCGACTTTGTAAGCTTTACAATCATTATATCTCTCAGCATTTTAACAAGACGGCTGAAAAATACGCCCAAATCCTTGCCCGAATTTACAACATCGTCAATGTTTTGCAAAGCAGAACTCGTATCACCCGAAATAACCGCCTCACAAACCGCAGAAACCGCAGTATCATCGGCAATTCCTATAATTGAAAGGACATCATCTTTAGTAAGCCCCTGTTCTTTAAAGCTAAAGCACTGGTCAAGCACGCTGAGTGCATCTCGCATTGAGCCGTCGCCAAGCTCTGCGACTAAATTTAAAGCATCGTCATCTGCCGAATAACCGTCGCCGTCTATTATTGTTTTTATTCTTCCCACAATGTCCGAATTTTTTATTCTTCTGAAATCAAATCTTTGGCAACGTGAAAGAATGGTTGCAGGGATTTTATGAAGCTCGGTTGTGGCTAAAATAAACATCACGTGGTCAGGAGGCTCTTCCAGCGTCTTTAAAAGTGCATTAAAAGCACTTGTTGATATCATATGAACCTCGTCTATTATATAAACCTTCTTTTTTGCGGCGGTTGGCGAAAACATCGCCTCTTCAATTACCGAACGGATATCATCAACACCCGTTCTTGAAGCGGCGTCAAGCTCAACAACATCTAAAATGCTTTCATCGGCAATTCCAAGACACGTCGTACACTTTCCGCACGGATTGCCGTTTTCGGGATTTTCGCAGTTTACGGCTTTAGCTAAAATTTTAGCCGTTGTGGTTTTACCTGTTCCTCTTGTTCCGCAAAAAAGGTATGCATGCGCTGTTTTACCGTTTATTATTTCGTTTTTCAAGGTTGTTGTAATGTGACTTTGACCTATTACATCATCAAAAATCTGCGGTCGCCATCTTCTGTATATCGCCTGATATGCCACAAAAACACCTCATTTCTTCTAAACAAAAAAGCCGCACTAAGCTTGCGGCAAAAATTCTTTTTTCACACCGGGTGGGCCTGCATCACACGAAAGACACTGCTTATCGCTGCTTGGTTCCCCATCTGACGAGGTTCACAGGCAAACGTTGCGCAGGACCCGGCCGACAACGCAAAAACGCTGAACGCTAAATTTAATGTATGCTAAACACTTGCATACATTAGTATTATACCACAAGCAAAAATTCAATTCAACAACTTTTTTAAAAAAGTTTCTTTCCATAAATATGAACCCCCTTGACAACAGCTGCTATCTGCTATCAAGGGGGTATATACTTTA
>JAGBHP010000043.1 GCA_017935435.1 Clostridia bacterium
ATGTGCGTTTTCGGCAAAGCCGAAAAAATCGCACGGGCAGTCTAATTCGCCGGAGGCGAAAATGTGAAAGGAACTTTCACGTTATAACCTCCTAAAATTCTTGTTTTAATAAATTATATTGTGAAAAAAATATAAATATGAAAATAGGAATATTCTTTTAAAAATGCGGAAATTGTTTATGTTGAAGTCACACAAAAAATATGATAAGATGAAAGAAAAGGAAAAAGGAGAGATTTTTATGCTTAAAGGTATTCCTAAAATTTTATCGCCCGAGCTTTTGAAGGTTTTGTGTGAGATGGGGCACAGTGACAAAATAGTTATTGCGGACGGAAATTTCCCGTCGGAAACTATTGGAAAAAATGCAATCGTTATCCGTGCAGATGGTCATGGCGTGCCTGAAATATTAGAAGCAATTTTAAAGGTTTTTCCGCTCGATACATATGTCGAAAAGCCTGTGTCTTTGATGCAGGTTATGCCCGGAGATAACGCAAAAACACCGATTTGGGACACGTATAAGGAAATCGTTAAAAAAGAAGACGAAAGAGGCGAAAAAGCTTTTGGCGAAATCGAAAGATTTGCCTTTTATGAGGAGGCTAAAAAGGCTTACGCAATTATCGCAACGGGCGAAACCGCAATCTATGCAAATATTATGCTCCAAAAGGGCGTAGTTTGATGGAGTTTAAATGAAAACGCCTTAGGGTGGAAAGAAAGCCACCTAAAGGCGTTTTTTACTGATGAAATTTTAATTTTCCCGAAATATAGGCGGGATATTAAAGTGAATAAAAGTTGACCTTTTTAGGTCTATAAAATCTTATTTAGCCGTATTTAAGTCAATCCACATAGCGGGGCGGACGGCAATATCACTAAGGTCGACATCGTGACCGTACTCGTAGACGACGCTGACATCGTTGACACGGGCGGCAAGATTCTGACGATAACCGGGCGATCGCAGCCACCACCGGCAGTTGCCACTGTTGCTTTCATAAGCGCCATTTGCAACTGCACAATCAGTAGGCTTACACTGTTTTGTGCGATTAGAGTCGAAATACTTATTTGCTTCGGCGATGCTGAGCAGGAATATTTGATCCTGTGATGCATTGCCCGGATTTGTATCATATTCAGGGTTTGCGTGAGCCTCGACTGTTACAGTAGGAATTAGTGCTTTTTCTTCTGACGTAAATGCAGAATTTATAAAATCATTATTCAGCCAATTGCGAAGTGAGCAAGTTTCCCAAGTGACGTATGTATAACTTGTGTTGTATGGCTTACAATCAAGAGCGTATTTGCTGATGACAAGTGCTTTTCCGTCTTGTTTATCAAGCACAAGCCACTCTAATTCTTCCTTTCCGTTTGAAGTATTGTTATCTTGTTCGTATGCACCCCAAAATATATAATCACCAACCTTGGCTACCTTCATTTTTTCAACTGCATTGTTATATCTGTAGTTAGGAATAATAACAGTATTCAAAAGAATGACAAAGGCAATAATTGCGCACAAAACAGGGATTGTAATAGCCGCAATTTTCTTATTACGCTTGGTGTTTCTTTCTGAAGCAAGAATAGCATCTTTTCTTGCAGTTTCTGCTTTTTCAAGGCATTGTTCTATAAGCGATGCAGAATCTTTATAATCATTTATAGTCTTAAAAACATCTGCTGCTTTTTTAAATTCCGCTTCTGTTTCAGCAAGATTCATTTCTTTGGTTGCTTCATTGTAAATTTTCTCTAATCGTTCATTTTCGTTACGAGTGTTGATATGCTCAATATCTTTTTCAAGTTTTTCTTTTAAAGAACTATCGGCAAAACGGACAGCCTTTATGTAATTATCGTAGCCATCAAAAGGTTCAGGCAAATCGCAAAGAGTATCTTCGTTATTTACTGCGAGTTCTGCCATAAGTTTTCCTAAGTATGCCCTTGCGCATTTGGGGTCAATATCCAAAACCTTTTCGCAATATTCCTCCGCACTCTGCCATTCGCCATCTTCTAAGAACATAAATGCACGCTCGAGTAACGGTGCTATATTTGTGTTCCTGCCCGCTACAACAGTTTCTTTTATGACGGTTTCTTTTTGTTCATCTGCGCCTACAATTTTCTTGATACCTCTTATCAAATCCTGCATAAAGCCAAGTTTTGACATATCTTGTGCCTGAAGGTGTGAAAATTCTTCGGGTAAATCATACGGATCCATATCCTTATATGCAGGTATAAGCATTTTTTTAGCGCCGTTTTTAATTAAAGCGAGGTATCTTGACCACTCGTTTTTAACCCATACGGCATTGAAGAACTCAGGCTTTGTGCCGAGTACAACCATTACTTTTGATGAGTTAAGTGCCGCAAATATGTAAGGCTCGTAAGCTGAACCCAATTTATCCTCTAAAGTAATGCGAGCAAAAAACACCTTAAATCCCTCTTGGGTAAGCTGATGATATAAATCGTTTGCTAAAACACTATCGTGCGTTCTTCTTCCGCTATTGTCGGTTTCTTTATAGCAGATAAATACATCAAAAGGTTCTTCTTTCTGCGAAATTGCAAGAATGCCCTTTTGAATTTCATTAATTGCCTTTGCTTCTTCTTCATAAATTGATTTTTGATAGCCGTCTGCATACTGCAGGGCAGATTTATAGTTATCATCATCATAAATAGATGTAAACTGCGCTCTGTTTACTGTTGGAACACGTTTGTGCGTGGTTGGATCTTCAACATATTCTATACCATAACGACAAAGAACTAAAGACCAATACGCCTCGCTGTCGGAACTATCCTCATTTAAAATCTGCTCGTAAATACCCATCGCCTTGTCAAATTCATTGTTGCGACGAAAATGGTTTGCTCTGTCATATAAATTTGCTCGCTTTTCATCATCAAGCTTTGGAAGCGTCTGCTGCGTACCGCAGTACTCGCAGGTTGCCACAGTTTCATTGTTATTAATTTCAAGTGCGCCGCCGCACATTTTACATTTAAATATTGACATTGTTATTCTCCTTTTCTATATTTTGCAGAATTATTCGGGGCTTTTCCTATGTAAGTAACGTGATGAACATTTCCTTCAATTACTTCATTTTTAAAATACCTACCAAAACTTAATCTGTCTCCTTTGGGAAGATTGTTCCATTCAATTCCGTCAAATAAATCTTTAAGTAAGAACTCTTTGTTGTTTTTCAGTCGGTTTATTATTTCGTTTGCTTTGTTCATCCATAGTAAATTATCCATACTTGCCACCTCATTTCAAAAACCCACATTTCTTATTTCTATCCCCGAGTAAAATAACAAGCTCGTTTGCAATTTCACGGGCATTTTCTTTGTTATCATCTGTAACAGCATCAGAAAATTTTGCAAATTTAATTGTAATTTCGCTTTCTACCGAAGAAAGAGCATCATTACTCATTGGGTCAGAATAGCGCACAGCCTCATAGACCTTTTTACATTCTTCTTTTGCAAGTTCGCTTTTGGCTCTTGCAATAAGGCTTTCCGCATCAACGGCAAGTGATTTTATAAAAAGTGTTTGCGTTTTAATTTTATCATCAACCGACTCAACTAAATCAGCGGCGAGCTTTGCTTTAATAACAGAAATTGCTGTAAAGCCTAAAACCAAAATACAAAGTATAATTCCAACCCAATTTGGAAGATTTGGAATCATCATACAAAGTGTGCCGAAAATCAAAGTCAGCACTAGACCTGTCCAGCTTACAGAAATAAGCGGAACATTATAAAACAGTTTCTTTAAGTTTTCTGCTTTTAGTGCTATGTAGCCACATATTAGCTGACCTATAAATGCAAGAGCTATAAATATGTAGCCTGTCCAAAAAGCACCGCCGAACTTATTCATTCCCGCTATTTCTGAATGTGCAACAAATACAATAACATTAAACAAAACCAAAAGTATTGCCCACACAGATAAGTAGTATTTAAAATTTTTGTTCATAAGTTTGGCCTCCTATTAAAGAATGCTTGAAAGAAGCTGCGTTTTCATATTATTAAACTCTTCTTCGGTGAGTAATCCTGCTTCTTTCATCATTGTCAGCTTTTCGATTTTTGCCTTAAATACTTCCATATCGTTTGGCTGAGATACAGGTGTTTGTGCATTGGTTACAGCGTCATTCATCATTCCACCAACCATTCCACCAACAGCACCGCCTACACCTGCCATTGTTCCAAAACCAACACCCATATTGGTAAACTGACCGACCGCTTCGTTTCTTGCAACCTCGGTTGCTACGTCAAAGCCTCGTTCTTGTTGGTAGGTATAGCCTTCCTGTGCCCTTTTGGTAGCTTGTGCCTGAGAATCTATTACAACTTTCTGCGCCTCTGTCTGTGCATAAATTAAATCTGTCTGCTGGCGGAGTTTAGCTTCCGCTATATCTGCATATTGACGGAAATGAAGCTCTTTAAACTTTTCATACTGTCTGTCACCGTCAGGCTTTACTATATTTGTAACGAAAAACTGTTCAAGACTTATGCCGTAATCAGAAAAATCATTAACAAGCAGATTTTTAATCGAATCAGAAAACATAGTAAGGTTTTCATCAATTTCAAATATATTAATTGCATTCGCTTTCATAACCTGTGCAATATAGGTTTTAACTCTTGCCATAAGGAACGAACGGAAGAAACCTACTAATTTTTGTTGACCTAAAAAGTTTTCAGTACCAACAAGCTTTAAGAGCAACTTTCTTGAATCTTCTGCACGAAGGCTCATTTCACCGCTTGCACCAATAGAAAGGGGGAAGCCATAAGTTGGCTCTATATACTGAACCTTGCTGTCAGTACCCCACTTAATTGACATCTGCTCGGTTTTATTAATAAAATAAACCTCAGCGTGGAAAGGTGTTTCATCCCCAGTAGTACGATTTAAGAATTTGCCTATCTTGGGAATGTTCTGTGTTTCAAGTGTATAACGACCCGCACCAAATAAATCAAGCGCCTGACCGTTCATAAAAAATATTGCCTCTTGGCTTTCGTGGACAATCAGTTGTGTAAGACTGTTAAAGTCCTCACATGGATGCTTCCATATAAAAGTGGAGTTATCACCTTCGTATTTAATGATTTCAGCAATTTGTGCCATGCTACTTACCTCCTGAGTTTTCAATCTGACAAAATATTGCAAATACCAATAAAATTATATCGTATTCCAATATTTAAGTCAAGTATTTCCAATATAATTATTTGTATAAACAATAATTAAAGAAGGTGAAAATGTGAATAGAATAGCGGAATTAAGAAAAGAAAAGCATTTAAATCAGGTGGGTCTTGCAATGGAACTGAACATTTCACAATATATGGTTAGTGCTTATGAGAACGAAAGGCATCAGCCTACGGCAGATATGCTAATAACTTTAGCGGATTTTTTTAAAGTGTCAATTGATTATTTAATAGGAAGAAGCGACATCCGCTATCAAGCTGAGGACATTTTAAAAAACAACCTGACAAAAAAAGAAATTCAGTTATTAAATCTGTTTAAGGAATTGGCAAAAGAAAAGCAAGAGCAGGCAATAGGTGTTTTATTTGCTTTAAAAAATTATAATACAGAGGTTTAATTTAATAGCGCAAAAAGAGATTACAGGTAAGGCAAGCCTTACCTGCATAAGAACTGTCAGCAAATCGCGCATCGCTTTACTTGCGCTCTTTGGACAGTTCTAAATCTACTTGCAGGAGTTCTGCTTACTCGTTGAACGAAAAAAATCCAACCACACTAACGTATGATTGGATTTTTTTGGAAAACAGGACCGTAAAGATATTTAATAAATTTCGTTTTGCGTAAGCAAAACTACCTTTTCTCTTCTCTATTCTCTTTTATCTATTATCTGGAAACGACAATTTTAGAGAAAAACGAAAAGAGAAGAGTGAAAAGATAAGAATACAAAAAGAAACGACAATCTTCTGTCGAAAATTGTCGTTTCTTTTTGGCGCGCCCGAAGAGATTCGAACTCCTGACCCCTTGGTTCGTAGCCAAGTACTCTATCCAGCTGAGCTACGGGCGCATAAGGTATTTAAACAACGTAGTATATTATAGCACATTAATTTTATAAAATCAAGCTTTTTTTGAAAATATTTTAAAATAAAAATAAAAATCAGACTGCGAGGGATTTTTAAAACGCTACGCAGTCTGAAAAATACAGTATTTTACATTATAAAGCTCACAAAGCGAGCGATATTTGCAACCAAAAAGCACAGTGTCATACCAACGGCGGTTGGGATTAAAAATGCGGCGAGGGTCCATTTTATACTGCCAGTTTCTTTTTTTATAGTGAGCATAGTAGTAGAGCAGGGGAAGTGGAAAAGCGAAAAAATTATCGTACAGCAAGCGGTAATTTGAGTCCAGCCGTTTGCGATTAATATATTCTGGATTTGAGAAAGTGAGCCAAGCTCTGTTAAAACT
This sequence comes from Clostridia bacterium, assembly GCA_017935435.1. Lineage (GTDB taxonomy): Bacteria > Bacillota > Clostridia > UBA1381 > UBA9506 > RGIG9126. The sequence continues at coordinate 6,374 of JAGBHP010000043.1, forward strand.
GCGCCTTTTGTGTATGCCATAAGTGCAATCGGGATAACTATTTCATTTGCAGGAAAACCGAGGATAAAAGCCATAAAAAGCTCTCCGTCTAAGCCGAGGAGTTTAGCAAACGGGTCGAGGAAATTTACTAAGTAACCAAGAAGGCTTGTGCCTGCGAGGGTTATATTTGCCAAAAGCCAGATTATAAGTCCTGCAGGAGCGGCGATGCTTACGGCACGCCCTAAAACGAAAAGTGTGCGGTCAAAAATTGAGCGAACTATAATTTTTATAACTTGCGGTCGGCGGTATGGCGGAAGCTCAAGTGTAAACGATGAGGGTATGCCCTTTAAAAGCGTTTTTGAAAGAACGGAGGACATAAAAAGCGTCATTAAAATTCCCAAAACTATCACGCAAGACAGTATAAAAGCCGCCGAAAACGAAGAAAAAAGACCGCCCGATGAGCCTATAAAAAATATTGTTATTATGGAAATCATCGCAGGAAATCTTCCGTTACACGGCACAAAATTGTTTGTAAGTATGGCAATCAGCCGTTCACGAGGCGAATCTATTATGCGACAAGCAGTTACTCCTGCAGCATTACACCCAAAGCCCATACACATTGTAAGAGCCTGTTTTCCGCAAGCACTGCATTTTTTAAAAGGCTTATCAAGGTTATATGCAATTCGTGGCAGATATCCGACATCCTCTAAAAATGTAAATAGCGGAAAAAAGATTGCCATAGGCGGAAGCATCACACTTACAACCCACGAAAGAACACGGAAAACGCCAAAGGAGAGCGCTTCGTTAACTTTTGCGGGAAGATTAATTTGCGCTAAAAAGTTATATAAAACATTTTCTAAGTAGGAAAAGCCTTTTGAAAGCAGACCGGAAGGGTAGTTTGCGCCAGTAATCGTGAGCCAGAAAATGAAAAACAGCAAAATCAGCATTACAGGATACCCTGTAAATCTGCTTGTGAGCAAACGGTCTATTTTTTGGTCGGTGCTTATTTTGGATTTATCTGAGGCGGTTACCTTTTTGTTTATACAAAATGCATCTTCTACCAGACTGCTGACAATCATATCATTTAAATCGCCTGTTGTTATCCCTTTTTCTAAAAGAGCATCTTTTGCGGTTTTAAGTGCTTCTTTTATGCGCTCATTTTCTGTTATATTAAAGCCGAAAAAGCGTTTTAGCTCAGCTAAAAGCAAGCTATCTGCGTCAAAAAGCCTTAAAGCGAGCCAACGAGAGTTGATTTTTTCACCTAAAGCAGAGCTTATTGCGTCTTTTACTAAGGCTATGGCTTCTTCAATCGGCTCAGAGTATTTTGGGATATATGCGTTAAGAGTAAAGTCGCTTAAAATAAGCTTATCGAGCGCATTGGTAAGCTTTTTTAACGTTTTTTTATTGCGCGCACTTATCCCTACCACAGGAACGCCCAAAAAACGCTCAAGAGCATCTAAATTAACATCTATTTGCTTTCTTTTTGCTTCGTCCATAAGATTTACGCAAACTATGATTTTGTCGGTTATTTCAAGAGTTTGCAGAACAAGGTTTAAGTTGCGCTCAAGGCACGTTGCATCGCAAATCACAATACACGCATCAGGCTTTTCAAAGCAGATAAAATTACGGGCGGCTTCTTCCTCTGCCGAGTGAGCAAAAAGGGAATATGTACCCGGAAGGTCTACTAAGACGAACGAATTTTTATCGGTCTCGAAATATCCTTGAGCGTTTGTGACAGTTTTGCCGGGCCAGTTGCCTGTGTGCTGATTGAGTCCTGTAAGCGCATTAAAAACCGTACTTTTTCCGACGTTTGGGTTTCCGACTAAAGCAATAACCTTATCATTTTTATTTCTTTTTTTAATTATAAGCTTATTCTCTTCGGGTATAGGTCTTGCATATTCCAAAAAAATCCCCCTCTTTACTTATAAACAAGAATATTTTTGCAGTCCTCGCTTCTGATTGCGATGACTGCGCCTCTTACCAAAAATGCACGCGGGTCACGGTGAGGACTTTCGCCGACGCACGTAATATGCGCATTCTTCGTAAAGCCTATGTCCATTAGTCTGCGCCTTATGGGACCTGTTGCGGTAATGCGTGAAACAGTCGCTTTTTCACCGGGTTTTATATCGTTTAAACTTAAAAAAGTCATCAAATCAAGCCTTTCTTTAAAAATCGTTTCTATTTACAGTATATTTGCTTTTTATTAATAGGTTACAAAAGCCGTTTATATTTTTAATAAAAGAATTGAATTTGAGTTTTTTTTATGCTATAATATAAGAAAATATAAAAACTGGGAGGAAATTATGTCTGCAAGATTTTCGGTAGTAGTTCCGGTTTTTAATGAAGAAGCAGTAATTTCGGAGTGTTATAAGCGGTTAAAAGCCGTAATGGAAGAAACCCACGATGAATATGAAATTATATTTGTAAATGACGGCAGTCGTGATAGCACAAAAAAGCTGATAGATGAGCTTTGCAAAAAAGATAAATGCGTAAAGCTTATAGATTTTTCGAGAAATTTCGGGCATCAGACGGCAATTACCGCAGGAATGGATAACTCGTTGGGGCAGGCTGTTGTTATAATAGATGCAGACCTTCAGGATCCACCTGAGGTAATACCTCAAATGATTGAAAAGTGGAAAGAGGGCTTTGATGTAGTTTACGGCAAAAGAGCAAAAAGAAAAGGCGAATCGTTTTTTAAGCTTATTACTGCAAAAGCTTTTTACAGAGTGCTTAAAAGCCTCACAAGCTTTGATATTCCCGTAGATACGGGCGATTTCAGATTAATTGACCGAAAAGTGTGTGATGTAATGTCCTCGCTTACCGAAAAAAACAGGTATGTGCGTGGTTTGGTCAGCTGGGCAGGCTTTCGTCAGACAGCGGTAGAATATGTCCGCCAGGAACGCTTTGCAGGCGAAACAAAATATCCTTTAAAGAAAATGCTTAAATTCGCATTAGACGGTATCACTACGTTTTCGTATAAACCGCTTAAGCTTGCATCAATTTTGGGATTTTTGCTTTCGGGATTCAGCTTTTTGTACTTACTTGTTGTAATATTCCTTAAGCTTTTTACAGATGCAACTGTTTTGGGTTGGGCGTCTGCGATGTCGGTAATTTTGTTTTTTAACGGTGTAATACTTATAATGCTCGGGATAATGGGCGAATATATCGGAAGAATTTATGAGGAAACTAAAAACAGACCTCTTTACGTGATAAGGGAGAAAAAAGGCTTTGATGAAAGTAAATGAGAACACAAAAAAGAGTATAGCGGAGGCTTTAAAGTTCGGTCTTATCGGCGCTTTTAATACGTTTGTAGATTGGGGACTTTTCTGGGTGTTTTTGTCTGTGGCTGGATTTGATAAAAACATTGCGCAGATACTTGCTACTGCGATTGCGATGACAAACAGCTATTTTCTAAACCGCTACTGGACTTTTAACCAAAAAGGAAAGGTACAAATATCGGAAATGGGCAAATTTGTGGTGGTAAACCTTGTTTCCCTTCTGGTAAATCTGATTTGTCTTAACCTGTTTAGCGATGTATTTAAGCTTCATAATATTTTTAATGCGATTTTGAAACTACTTAACATAAATTTTGTACTCACGGGAGATTTGGCAATTATGTTCTGCAAGGTGTGCGCAGTTCCGTTTTCACTTGCGGTTAACTTTTTTGGCAACAAGCTGTGGGTATTTGGCAAAAAGGAAGGAAAATAATGAGAGAGATTGACGTAAAAACGATTACAGACAGCGTAGAAAAGCTTTGTATTGACGCAAACTGCTTTTTGCCTTGCGATGTAAGAGAAAAAATCGAGAACGCTTTAAAAAATGAAACCTCAGAGGTTGGAAAAGGGATACTTGATAAGCTTTTAGAAAATGCTGATATTGCTAAAAATAAAGAAATGCCCATTTGTCAGGATACGGGCATGGCGGTAATTTTTATTGATATCGGTCAGGAGGTACATTTTACAGGCGGTGACTTAACCGAGGCGATAAATGAAGGCGTAAGAAGAGGCTATATAAACGGATATTTAAGAAAATCCGTTGTAGCTGACCCTATAAGACGAGGTAACACAAATGATAACACTCCTGCGGTTATTCATTATAATATAGTTTCGGGTGACAAGGTGAAAATTACTGTTGCGCCAAAGGGCTTCGGCAGTGAAAATATGAGCGCCTTAAAAATGCTAAAGCCTGCCGAGGGTTTAGAGGGCGTTAAGGAATTTATTGTAGATACCGTGAAAAAAGCAGGCGCAAACCCATGTCCACCGATTGTTGTGGGCGTAGGCATCGGCGGAACGGCTGATAAATGTGCTTATCTTGCAAAAAAGGCTTTAACAAGAAACTTAAACGAAAAAAATCAAGACCCATATTATAGCGCACTTGAAGACGAGCTTTTAGAAAAAATCAATAATTTAGATATAGGTCCGCAAGGCTTTGGGGGAAAGACTACGGCACTAAAGGTTAGCATCGAAACCTTTGCAACGCATATTGCAGGTCTTCCGTGCTGTGTAAATATCAATTGTCACGTAACACGTCATAAGGATGTCATTATCTGATGTTATGTTAACCAAACTATTGACATCTTACACAAACTAAATTGTCATTTTGTGGCGAAAAAGCGAGAAAACTGAAGAAAAAACTGTAAAAAACTGTTGATAACCCTGTTGATAATGTTTATAACTTAGCAAAAAAAGCAATTATGTAAATAAAAAAAGACAATAATATATAGGAGGACAAAATGGATATTAAGTATAAAAGAGTTTTACTTAAAGTTAGCGGTGAGGCACTTGCAGGCGAAAGAAAAAACGGCATAGATTTTGAAACAGTAGGAAATATCTGTAATATTATTAAAGATTGTGCAGATTTAGGTGCTGAGATTGCAATTGTTGTAGGCGGCGGAAACTTCTGGCGCGGAAGAGTAGGCAGGAATATGGACAGAACAAGAGCTGACCATATGGGAATGCTTGCAACAACAATTAATGCTTTAGCGCTTCAGAGCACGCTCGAAAACTTAGGTGTTCCAACAAGAGTTCAGACTGCTATTGAAATGCGCCAGATTGCAGAGCCTTATATCAGGGGTAAGGCGGTTAGTCACTTAAATAAAGGCCGTGTCGTTGTTTTCGGCTGCGGTACGGGCAATCCGTTCTTCTCAACCGATACTGCGGCAGCTCTTCGTGCGGCTGAAGTAAATGCAGAGGCTATACTTTTAGCTAAAAAGGTTGACGGTGTGTATGATTCTGACCCTGAAAAAAATCCTGATGCTAAAATGTTTGATAAGCTCACATATATCGATGTATTAAACAAAGGTCTTGGTGTTATGGATTCAACGGCAACATCACTTTGTATGGATAACGACATCCCGATTTTAGTGTTTGGTTTAGATGACCCTGAAAATATTAAACGTGTACTTTGCGGCGAAAAAATAGGAACAGTAGTAAGTTCTAATTAAAATATGGAAAAAATAGAATGAAGAGAAAGGAATGTTTTTATGTATAAAGAGACAGAAACAAAAATGGAAAAAGCGATAGTTGCGCTTGAAAATGATTTTGCAGCAATAAGAGCGGGAAGAGCAAATCCGCAGATATTAGACAGAGTAACAGTTGACTACTACGGAACGGCAACTCCTATTCCGCAGGTTGGAACGGTTGCGGTTCCCGAAGCAAGAACTCTTACAATTCAGCCCTGGGATGCTTCAATTTTAAAAGATATTGAAAAAGCAATCTTAGCATCTGACTTAGGACTTAACCCAAATAATGACGGTAAGATGATAAGAATAAACTTCCCTGCTCCTACTGAAGAGAGAAGAAAAGAGCTTGTTAAAACTGTTTCAAAAAGAGCAGAGGAGGCAAAAGTTACAGTAAGAGGCATAAGACGTGATGCTATTGAAAAATTTAAAACAATGAAGAAAAACAGCGAAATAACAGAGGATGACCTTAAAAATGCAGAAAAGAAGGTTCAGGATATTACCGACAAGTTCATTAAAGAGGTAGACTCTGTATTTGCTAAAAAGGAAAAAGAAATCTTAGAAGTATGATGATGGGGATGTAAAAAGAGGGTGTCTCGATAAACATTTTATTTGCATAAATTTTTAAAAATGTAGGGGTCGATGCCTACATCGACCCGAAAAAAGGTTGATGTTTCTATCTGCCCCTACACAAAATTTTTTATACAATAATTTGTTTAATGAGACAGCCTCGTGTCTTGTATTGGGGTTGATTAAAATTTTTGAATTTTTGAAAAAAAAGAAGGCAGAAAACCTATTAAAAGAGATTGATATGAATAATCTTCCGCGCCATGTGGGGATAATAATGGACGGAAACGGAAGATGGGCAAAAAAAAGAGGTCTGCCGAGAAGTGCAGGGCACAGGGCAGGCGCACAGAATTTAAAAACGATATCCGAATTTGCAGGAGAAATGGGCATAAAGTACATAACGGCTTATGCTTTTTCTACTGAAAACTGGAAAAGACCAAAAGAAGAGGTTGATGAGCTCATGAACCTCCTTTTGTCATATTTAAGGGACAAAAAAATTCTATCGGGCAAAAAGGTAACCATTAAGGTTATTGGCGACCGCTCGGCACTGTCGGATGAGATTAATAAAGAAATTGATGTAATCGAGGATTACACTAAAAATAACGACGGAATGGTAATGTATCTTGCGATAAATTACGGCGGAAGACAGGAAATCGTAAAATCGATTAAAGATATGTATGATGATATAAAAGAAGGAAAAATTGAAAAAGCAGATATTTGCGAAAATCTTATTTCGGAGAGAATTTATACTCCCGATGTGCCTGATGCTGATTTAATAATCCGCCCGAGCGGAGAAAAGCGCCTCAGTAATTTCCTGATGTGGCAGTCGGCATACAGTGAATTTTGGTTTTCGGACATTAACTGGCCTGATTTTACAACGGCTGATTTTACTCAGGCGATACTTGACTATCAGGGAAGAAACAGACGCTTTGGCGGTGTATGATTTAATTTACAGGAGGAAGAGTTATGTGGTCTAAGCTCGGCATAAGGCTTTTTAGTGCGCTGCTTGGAGCAGCAGGGCTTGTTTGTCTTATTCTTTTTGCGCCCGTGTGGGCATTTAATTTAGTCGTTGCAGCCGCATCCGTTATTTCGCTTTACGAAATATCGAAGGCACTTGGACTTAATAAAAAACCGCAGACGGAAATCATAAAATACATAGCGGCACTCGCAATTTTTTACTCTTTGTTTTTTGAAGATGGCGCAGGTGCTAAAACAATAGCGTTCATTTTTACATCTTATGTTATGCTTTTGATGATTTTTTCTGTTATTTTTAATAAAACAGTTAAATTTTCAGATGTAACAGGGTCCTTGTTTGCGCTTTTTTACGGCGTTGTATTTTTAGCTCATATTTCTTTAATAAGAGGTATGGAAAACGGCAGGGTTTTGATATTTCTGCCGCTTTTAGGAGCTTGGATGCCTGATACCTTTGCTTATTTTTCGGGGCTTTTATTTGGAAAACACAAGCTTATTCCAAGTGTCAGCCCGAAAAAAACAGTAGAAGGCGCAATCGGTGCCGTTATCGGCTGCGTGCTTATGTTTTTGGTTTTCGGATTTATTGCAGAAAAGCTCTCATTTAACATAAACTACGTAAATCTTATAATTCTTTCTGTAATTTCAAGTGTTTTAGCGCAGTTTGGCGATTTGTCGGCATCGATTATAAAAAGAAACTTTGGAATTAAGGATTTTGGAAATTTAATTCCGGGTCACGGCGGAATATTGGATAGAATTGACAGCTTAATCTTTATTGCGCCGCTTTGCTACTACTTTTTGCTTGTAATGCCTGTTATCTGCTAAAGAAAGGATATTCTTATGAAAAACATTACGATACTTGGCTCAAGCGGCTCAATCGGCACGCAGAGCTTATCTGTTATTGAAGAAAATGAAGATTTGTGCGCTTATGCGCTTTCGGTTAATAAAAATATTAAGCTTTTAGAGGAGCAGGTAAGAAAATTTAAACCCAAATATGCCTGTGTAACTGACGAAGAGGCGGCGAAAAGCTTTAAAATTGCGGTTAGCGATACTGACACTAAGGTTTTATCGGGAAAAGAGGGGTTAGAAGAAATCGCATCTCTTCCCAAAGCCGATACCGTAGTTACCGCAATTGTGGGAATTGCAGGTCTTCTTCCTACTATGGAGGCAATAAAGGCGAAAAAACGCATTGCTTTAGCTAATAAAGAAACCCTCGTTACGGCAGGAGATATAGTGATGAAAGCGGCAAAAGAAAACGGTGCTGAGATCATCCCTGTTGACAGCGAGCACAGCGCAATTTTTCAGTCACTTGGCGAAAGGTATAAAGACGGAAAAAATAAAGCTGAGGTAAAAAATATTATACTTACGGCTTCAGGCGGTCCTTTTTTTGGTAAAACTAAAGAGGAACTTAAAAATGTAGGCGTAAAGGAAGCCTTAAAGCATCCAAACTGGAGTATGGGCGCAAAAATAACGATAGATTCTGCAACACTTATGAATAAAGGCTTAGAGGTAATTGAAGCAACTCATCTTTTTGGCGTGGGGGCAGAGCGTGTTAAGGTTTTGGTTCATCGCCAGAGCATAGTTCACTCTATGGTAGAGCTTACGGATAACGCAGTTATCGCTCAGCTTGGCAGTCCTGATATGAAGCTTCCTATTCAGTATGCGATTACCTATCCTGAAAGAAAGCCTATGAAAGAAAATGAGCTTGATTTGGCAGAGGTTGCAACTCTTACATTCCAAAAGCCCGATTTAGAAACGTTTAAGTGCCTCGCGCTTGCTTTTGATGCAATAAAAAAAGGCGGAGCTTATCCCGTAGTTTTAAACGGGGCAAATGAAGCGTGTGTTGATTTATTCTTAAAAGAGAAAATTGGATTTTTAGATATAGCTGACCTTATCGAAAAAGCTCTCAGCGCTTGCCGCGGGGGAAAAATTTCGTCAATTGATGATGTAATTTCGTGGGATAGGTGGTCAAGAGAGTATATTTTAAAACAAATTTCAAATTAGTTTTTGGAGGTTAATGTGACACAGATTTTTACAATAATTGCGGCAATTGTTATTTTTGCCGTGCTTATTTTTGTTCACGAAGCAGGACATTTTATAACTGCAAAACTCTCAGGCGTAAAGGTTTTGGAGTTTGCGCTCGGCATGGGACCTAAGGTTATTTCATTTAAAAAGGGAGAAACGCTTTATAGCCTGCGTGCGCTTCCTTTAGGCGGCTTTTGCTCTATGGAGGGAGAAGACGGAGGATCAGATGACGCCCGCTCGTTTGCCAATAAACCTGCGTGGAAACGCTTTATCGTGCTTATTTCGGGAGCCGTTATGAACATTTTGCTCGGCTTTTTGCTTTTATGCATTTTGTTTTCTACTCAAAGCACATATATTTCAAATAAGGTATCAAATGTAACTGAAAACAGTGCGGCAGCACGCACAGGAATGTTATCGGGCGACGTTATAGAAGAAATTAACGGCAAAAATGTAAATATCGGAGCAGATGTTCAGTATTTTGCGATGTCTGCAGGCGAAGAAAATGAGATTAAGGTAAAACGAGATGGAAAAAAGCTTGTTTTAAATATAGACAAAACGCAGGATGAGCCTTTTGGAATTACGCTTGCAACCGAAGAAATGACACCACTTTTAGTTTTAAGGCAATCGTATTATCAGACGTTTTTTTACTCTAAAGTGATAATCGAATCGCTTTTGGATTTAATAAGGGGAAGAGCGTCGGTTGAGAATATGTCGGGAGCTATCGGCATAGTGTCTGAAATAGGCAATGCCGTAGAAGAGGGCATGGCAGAGGGCGGAAGTATGCTGAGGCTTTTGTCGCTTACAATTCTTCTTACAATAAATCTTGGTATTTTTAATGTTTTGCCGATTCCTGCGCTTGACGGCGGAAGAATTTTGTTTGTTTTAATTGAAATGATTACAAAAAAGCGCCTGCCGCCTGAAAAAGAGGGCATGGTGCACATGATAGGATTTGCGGTTTTGATTGCTTTTGCAATATTTATACCATATCTTGATGTTTTAAAAATCGTAAAATAAAGGGAGGTCGTAATATGGGAAAAATAAAGCTGCTCGATAAGTCGGTTGCAAATTTAATTGCAGCAGGCGAGGTTGTTGAGCGCCCTGCGTCTGTCGTAAAAGAGCTTTTGGAAAATTCAATTGATGCAGGTGCAAAACATATTACAACCGAAATAAAAAACGGCGGAATTAAGTTTATCAGGGTTATGGACGACGGCTCCGGAATGGGAAAAGAGGATGTTAAAAATTCACTAATCCGCCACGCAACAAGTAAAATTGAAAAAGCAGACGATTTGGATGCGATTATGACTTTGGGCTTCCGTGGCGAGGCTTTAGCAAGCATTGCAGCGGTTGCTGATGTTGAAATTTATACAAAAACCGAGAATGAAGAAATAGGCGCTCACCTTTTAAGTAAAGCAGGCGGTGAGGCGTGTGTCACTGATGCAGGCTGTCCTAAGGGCACTACAATTTTGGTGCGTGATTTATTTTCTACTGCGCCTGCAAGAATGAAATTTTTAAAAAAGGACTATACGGAAGCGGGCTATATTGCAGACATTATAAACCGTTTGGCACTCGGTATGCCTGATATTTCGTTTAAGCTTATAAATAATGATAAGGAACAGCTTTTTACCACAGGTGATGGAAATCTATCAGGCGCAGTCCGTGCAGTTTACGGCAAAGATATCGAAAAAGCTATGGTGCCCTGCGATTTTAGCGAAAATGGAGTAAGAGCATACGGCTTGTGCGCAAAAGCCGAGGGAGCAAGGGCAAACCGCTCGATGCAGAGCTTTTTTATTAACGGAAGATATATAAAAAGTGCGCTTCTTACGAGGGCGGTTGAAGAGGCTTATAAAAATGAGCTTATGGGCGGAAAATTTCCGTCTTGTGTAATTAATATTGAAATTAAACCGCAAATGGTTGATATAAATGTGCATCCCACTAAACTCGAAGCAAAGTTTGCAAATGAAAGCGATGTTTACCATGCAGTTTATTGGGCGGTAAAAAATGCACTTTATGAAAAAAAGACAATTCCTGAGGTTAAGCAGGCACCAAAGCCAAAGTTTGGTTTGGATATGCCTAAAGCTGAGCCCATCAGCCTTGGGGGAATTGCGCCTAACGTAAAAAGGGAAGAGGAAAAACCTAAACAAATTACAATGAGGGAAACGGACTTTGCACAA
>JAGBHP010000044.1 GCA_017935435.1 Clostridia bacterium
GCCCTGTAAATATTATATCAAAAGACTTGTTGTCAAGGTAAGACTGCAGAGCAGTTCCACCTTGACAAGGGTGATTTGGAGTGTAACTTTTTATTTTTTAAGAAAAGTGTCACCCATCATTGACAATTGTACACAAAGAAATTTTCTCGTATTTTTCTTGTGCTTGACAAAATATGCGTAAAATGCTATAATAACAAAATATTATACTTATTTTAAAGGTTGGTGGTTCGTTTGACAGAGAAGGATTTTTCTAAGGAGCTTATGGATTGGTGTGGAGTAATTGAAGATAATACAAAAATCCCACCGGAAAAATTTAATAACTACAAGGTCAAACGTGGCCTGAGAAACAGTGATGGTACAGGTGTGCTTGCAGGTCTTACCAACATAGGAAACGTTCACGGCTACAATGTCTACGATGATGACCGTATTCCTGATGATGGAAGGCTCAGCTATCGTGGCATAAGCGTAGCAGATATTATTGCTGACTGCGAGGAAGAAAACCGTTTTGGCTATGAAGAAGTGTGCTACTTACTCCTTTTTGGTAAGCTTCCCACGGAGCACGAGCTTTCTGATTTTTGCGAAGTTTTAGCAAGTATGCGTGCGCTTCCTTTTGGTTTCCGTGAGGATATGATTATGAAATCGCCCTCGCCCGATATTATGAACAAGCTTGCTCGCTCGGTGCTTTCGCTTTATTCATATGACGAAAACCCTGACAGTACAGATTTATATAACTTAATCCGTCAATCTCTTTCGTTAATTGCAAGAGCGCCTTCGATGGTTGCTTATGCATATCAAACAAAAAGACATTATTATGACGGTCAGAGTATGTTTATTCACAGCCCTAACCCCGAGCTTAAATCTGCTGAAAACTTTCTTTATATGATAAGACCAGATAATAAATTTACAGATTTTGAAGCAAAGGTTTTAGACGTTGCGTTTATCCTGCATGCAGAGCATGGCGGCGGTAATAACTCAGCTTTTACCGCTCACGTTGTATCTTCATCAGGCTCTGATACATATTCGGCTATTGCTGCGGCTGTCGGCTCACTTAAAGGTCCGAAGCACGGCGGTGCAAACGCAAAGGTTATGGGAATGATTGAAGATTTTAAAGCAAATATTACCGATATAAACGATAAAGAGCAGATTGCAAACCATATCAGAAAGATTTTAAGAAAAGAGTCTTATGACCATTCAGGTCTTGTTTATGGTATGGGTCACGCAATTTACACAGTTTCAGACCCGAGAGCTGTAATACTTAAAAAATATGCGAAAAAGCTTGCAGAGCAAACGGGCAATATGGAAGAATTTAATCTTTATAACTATATTGAAGAGCTTACGCCTGACATTTTCCACGAAATGAAAGGTCCTAAGGTAATGTGTGCAAATGTTGATATGTATTCAGGTCTTGTTTATAAGATGCTTAATATTCCGCCTGAACTATATACTCCGATTTTTGCAATCGCACGTATGGTTGGCTGGTGCGCTCACAGAATAGAGGAAGTTCTCTATGGCGGTAAAATTATAAGACCTGCGTATAAGAGCGTTACGAAAAACAAAGAATATACTACGTTTAAGGACAGAAATATTGATTAAAAAATAATGAATGGGCTGTTTCAATAGTCACATAAAGAGAATAATTATGCAGTTGTTATATGTAGGGAATGGATTTATCCATTCCGAAACGGAACGCATAAATGCGTTCCCTACAAAATTCAATGCGCAAACTATTCGTATATTATGATTATTGAGGCAGCCTGTGTTTTATATAAGAAAGAACAGGAGGCAAAAATATGGATTTTAAGCTCATTTCCGACTATACCCCGTGCGGTGACCAGACGGAAGCAATCGAAGAGCTTTCAAAAGGCATTTTAAGAGGCGACCGTGCTCAGACTCTTTTGGGTGTTACAGGCTCGGGCAAAACCTTTACAATTGCAAATACAATTGCAAAGGTAAATAAGCCTACCTTGGTGCTTGCTCACAATAAAATCTTGGCGGCTCAGCTTTGCACAGAGTTTAAAGAATTTTTCCCCGAAAATGCCGTGGAATTTTTTGTTTCCTATTATGATTACTATCAGCCCGAGGCATATATACCGTACTCGGACACATATATCGAAAAGGATTCTTCGGTTAATGATGAAATAGATAAGCTCAGGCACAGTGCAACTGCCGCTCTTTTTGAACGAAAAGACGTTATAATCGTATCGAGCGTTTCGTGTATATATGGTCTTGGTGACCCGATTGACTATAACGAGCTTGTTATCTCGCTTCGCCCGGGTATGATAAAAAAACGTGACGATGTTTTAAAAAAGCTTATTGAAATTCAGTATGAGAGAAATGACATTAACTTTGTGCGTGGAAAATTCCGTGTTCGTGGCGATGTTTTGGAAATTTATCCTGCAGGCTCGTCAGAAAAAGCGGTAAGAGTTGAATTTTTCGGTGATGAAATCGACAGAATTTCTGAAATCGACGTTTTAACAGGCGAAATACTCGGTACAAGAAATCACGTTGCCATATATCCTGCCTCGCACTATGTTACAACGGCAGAAAAAATGGAAAGGGCAATAGGAACTATTGAAGATGAGCTTGCGGACAGGATAAAATATTTTAAGGAAAAAGATAGACTGCTCGAGGCTCAAAGAATAGAACAACGCACAAAATATGACATAGAAATGCTGCGTGAAATCGGCTTTTGTCAGGGAATTGAAAACTATTCACGTCATATAAGCGGAAGAGCGCCAGGCTCTGCGCCGTTTACGTTACTTGATTATTTTCCTGATGATTTTTTGCTTGTTGTTGACGAATCTCACGTTACAATTCCGCAGGTCAGGGCTATGTATAACGGTGACCGTGCGAGAAAAGAGTCGCTTGTTGAATACGGCTTTCGTCTTCCCTCGGCTTTTGATAACCGCCCGCTTAATTTTTCAGAATTTACCGAGCGTTTAAATCAGGTAATATATGTAAGTGCGACTCCTGCCGATTATGAAAAAGAACAATCTACTCAAATTATTGAGCAGGTAATACGTCCCACAGGACTTGTTGACCCAGAAATCATAGTCCGCCCGATTGCAGGTCAGATTGATGATTTAGTGAGTGAAATAAACGAGCAAACCGCCCGCGGTGAGCGAACGCTTGTTACCACGCTTACGAAAAAAATGGCGGAGGACTTAACTGACTATTTAAGAGAGCTTGATATTCGTGTAAAATATCTTCATTCCGAGGTAAAAACCTTTGAAAGAATGGAAATTGTGCGTGACCTTCGTGCAGGTGTTTTTGATGTTTTAGTTGGAATTAACCTTCTGCGTGAAGGCTTAGATATCCCCGAAGTTTCTCTTGTTGCAATTTTAGATGCAGATAAAGAGGGCTTTCTTCGCTCTGAAACGTCGCTTATTCAGACGATAGGAAGAGCTGCGAGAAACGCAAAAGGCAGAGTTATAATGTATGCTGATTTTATTACTGGTTCTATGGAGCGTGCGATAAGCGAAACCAACAGACGCCGTGAAAAGCAGCTTGCGTATAACGAAAAGCACGGCATTGTGCCGAAAACCATACAAAAAAGTATTCGTGAGGTTATATCTGCAAGTGCGGCACCGCCTGATGACTCAATTCGAGAGGTTAAGGTTACAAAAGAAATGGATATTAATCTGCAGATTGAAATACTTGCTGAGCAAATGAAGCTTGCAGCAGGTGAACTCAGGTTTGAAGAGGCGGCACGCCTGAGAGATAAAATTAAATCATTAGAAGAAAAAGCAACATAATAACATAAAAAGCGGGTGCGATAGTTCGCACCCGCTTTTTATGTAACAATAATAATCTTCCTGCATAAAATATTAACGAAGTCTATTTAAGATTACTGAGCTAAAAAAGTTAGCTCATATGTTACCATGCGCTTTTTCTGCCCACTAAGAAAGCGCATATTTTAAATTTATTGTGGGCAGAAAGGCTATGGATATTTATGGCGATTAAGATTTTTATTGATCAGGGGCACAATCCCGAAGGTGTAAACACAGGGGCAGAGGGCAACGGTCTTTTTGAGCAGGATGTTACATATGCGGTGGGGCAGTATCTTTTTGATTTATTATCTGCAAATCCCAATTTTGAAGCACGTCTTTCACGGCCTACCCCCGAAACTGTGCTTGGCACATCTAACCGAACATCACTTGCTGAAAGAGTGTATCTTGCAAACTCTTGGGATGCTGACTATTTTCTTTCAATTCACACAAACGGCTCAACTAACCCCAATGCAAACGGCACGGAGGTTTATGTTTATCGTGAGGACTCACCTGCCTACTTTTTGGGGCTTGATATTTTAAATGCGATAGTTGAGCGTATGGGAACGGAAAATCGGGGAATGAAGATTAACCGCTCGCTTTATGTTTTAAGAAATACAGATATGCCTGCGGCACTCATTGAGCTTGCATATATTTCAAATCAGCAAGATTCTGCGCTTCTTCGGGATGACCCGATGGGTTTTGCTACGGCAATTTATAACGGAATATTAAGATATTTCGGTTTATCTTAAAAGGGGGATGTTTATGGCAGAATTTGAATTTAACCGCGCACTTGCAATAAATTATGCAAAACGCTGGGCACTTTCACGAAATCCTGAATACTATGATTATACAGGAATTGGCGGAGATTGTACGAATTTTATCTCGCAGTGTATTTTTGCCGGAAGCGGTATAATGAACTACACTCCCGATTTAGGCTGGTACTATATAGATGCAAACAACAAAAGCCCCTCATGGACAGGAGTTCAGTTTTTTTATAACTTTATGACGCAAAACTCAGGTCCCGGGCCGTTTGCAAAAGTTGTTCCCTTAGAGGAAACAGAGGCAGGCGACGTTATTCAGCTTGGCGACAGAACGGGAAATTTCTATCACACGTTAATTATAACCGCAATACGAAACTACTCGTCGGGCAGACGCTACTACATCTGCGCACATTCTGTTGATTCATATATGCGTGACCTTGAAACATATAATTATTATGACTTAAGATGTCTGCACTTTTTGGGCGTCAGAACTAATGATAGTGACAATATTCCTGAAAATTTGACATAAAAAATTTTGTAATTTACAATTTGTTCATATCAAGGTAAAAAAAATGTTTTATTATAGGAGTATAGATTAAAATCTTATTTTTTATAAAATGTTTGGAGGTACTTAATATGGACGGATTTAATGCATTTAAAAATGAAAATACATCATATGAAAATGAAAATTTAAACCAAGGCTCACAAGACGAGGTAAAGTGGTTTACCGATGATTTTGAGCAGGCGGCAAAAAATCGTGTGCCCGATAGCCACGCACTTTCTATTTACCGCCCGAAAGAGAAGGGCAAGTTTAAGAAATTTTTAAAACGTCCTGCGGTTACTGCTATTGTAAGCTCTGTGCTTACGTGCGCAATATGTATGTCTGCTTTTGCGATTGCTTTTAAACCGCAGACAGTAGAAAGACCGTATTTTGTTACAGAAAACGGAGCGAGTGCAGATACTACACTTGTTGCCTCAACTCAAAACTTAGAGCAGGCAACGGGAAGCGTGCTTACGGTTCCTGAAATTTATGATAAAACCGCTCTTGCGGTTGTAAGTATTGTTTGTCAGTCGTCAGCATCAAGCGCATATGTTCAGGGTGCGACTGCTACAAGCAGCGGTTCGGGTATTGTAATTACCGAAGACGGCTACATTGCAACGAACAATCACGTAATTGAGGGAGCAAGCGTAATTACAGTAAGAACCTTAGCAGGTCAGACGTTTGATGCTAAGGTAATCGGAAGCGACTCAAGAACAGACCTTGCCGTACTCAAGGTTGAGCCTGAAGATAAGCTTATTTTTGCTGAACTCGGCGACTCATCAGAGCTTAAAGTAGGTGAGCTTGCAGTTGCAATCGGAAACCCGTTAAGAGAAGAGCTTGCAGGAACTTTAACTGTCGGCGTAATCAGCGCAATTAACAGAAATATGGTAATTGACGGCAAGCAAATGACTATGCTTCAGACAGATGCTGCAATTAACCCCGGTAATTCTGGCGGCGCACTTTTAAATTCAAAGGGTCAGGTTATTGGAATTAACACCGCAAAATCATACGGCGAAGAAATAGAAGGTCTTGGCTTTGCAATCCCGATTAACGAAGCAAAACCGATTATAAATTCTTTGATTAAAGATGGATACGTTACAGGCAGACCTTTAATCGGTATTGTTGGTATTGACGTAACAGAGGAAATTGCAAAGGTAAACGATTTGGTTGTCGGCGTATATGTTCGTGATGTAAGCCAGTTCTCGGCAGCTGAACGTGCAGGAATAAAGGTTGGCGATGTTATCACATCGTTTGACGGCAAAAAAGTTCTTTCTATTGATGAACTCAATAAATTCCGTGATGAGCATAAAGCGGGCGATACGGTAAAAGTAGAGCTTAACAGAAGCGGTCAGAAGCTTACTGTCGATTTAACTCTCTTAGAGGAAAAACCGCAGGCAGAGAGCACGCAGCAACAACAGCAGCAACAGCCACAACAGCAAATACCAAGACAGATTACACCGTCAGACCTTTTTAAATGGTTCGGTTGGTAATATATAAAAACGGACTTCGGTCCGTTTTTTAATATTGTAATATTTTTATAAATTGGGATTTACATCATTAAAGGTTGAGGTCATGTTGTAGGGACCGGCCTCCCGGACGGTCCGCCAAAATCTGTAAAAACGGACAGTCGAGGACGCCTGTCCCTACAATAGCACAACCATTAGTTTCTACGTTAAATTCCCGTTTATGCGATGAAATGTTGTGGTCGGGCTTGTAGGGGCGGCTTTCGAACCGCCCGTGGGCAAATCGTGATTTGCCCCTACGATAGCATGACTAATTTTACTGATATATATTCCAATTTACACCCATAACATTATAATTGTTTGACTTTATTTGTGTGATGGTTTATAATATTAATGTTAAATATATTTAAACGGAGGAAAATTATGGCAGACCATATGATAAAAATGAGCGAGGTTCCGAAGGGACAGCGCTATCAGCAGTTTAAGGACTATTACAGAATACCGCTTATATGCGCTTTGGTTGGCGTGATTATGGTAATTTCAATACTAAAATCAACAGTTTTTGCGCCCAAGCCCGATGCTTATCTTTTGGTTGCGACTAAAAATGATGTAAGCGCAGAATTTACGGCTTCAGTTGAAACGCTTTACACTGAAAACGGCAACGATTTTAACGGCGACGAAAAAAACTTAATCAGCATAACTCCTGTTTCATACAATCCGCTTCAGGCAAAAACCGACCCCGAGGTTGGAATGGCTATGCAGACAAAGCTAATGGCGGTGTTATCTACTGCAGAAAACATTATGCAGATAGTAGATGATGATATGTTTGAGTATTTTAGTGAGCAGGGCTTAATCGGAACATATTCCGACCTTGGAAAATCGGAAACAGAATTTGGAAAAGCTCCAAGCGAGATAATTAAAATTCCGCTTTCTGAAATTGGATTTTTTAAGGGTGAAGAGTTTATAGGTAAAACAGACGGACTTTATATGACAATCCGCCCTCGTGACGGCTCTCAGCTTGGCGAAAACAAGAAAAAAATAGCAAGATACGAAGAGCAGATTGAAGCTTTTCTGACGATTTGTAAATAACTACACGAAAGGACAAATAAAAATGGCAAAACAACAGTTTAAAGCAGAATCAAAAAAACTTTTAGATTTAATGATTAACTCAATTTACACGCATAAGGAAATTTTCCTGAGAGAAATTATTTCAAATGCAAGCGATGCACTTGATAAATTATGCTATATCTCGCTTACCGACGATAAGGTAAATATGAGCAGAGAAGATTTTTGCATAAAAATCAAAGCAGATAAAGAAAACCGCATTTTAACCATTTCGGATAATGGTATCGGAATGACAAAAGAGGAGCTTTCCGAAAATTTGGGAACAATCGCAAAAAGCGGTTCGCTTCAGTTTAAAAAGGATATCGGCGAAGAGAAAAAAGATACCGATATTATCGGTCAGTTCGGCGTTGGCTTTTATTCGGCATTTATGGTAAGCGATAACGTAAAGGTTATTACAAAATCATACAATTCTGATACCGCATACCTTTGGGAGTCGGAGGGTACAACGGGTTACACAATAACCGAAGCCGAAAAGGAAACTGTCGGAACAGATATTATAATGCACATAAAAGAAGATACAGAAGACGAAAAATATTCTGACTTTTTAGAAACCTATCACCTTCGTATGCTTATTAAAAATTATTCTGACTATGTGCGTTTTCCAATAAAGATGGATATGGAAAAAAGCCGAGAGGTAAAGCCTCGTGATGGCGAAAATCCTCCCGAATTTGAAACATATACCGAAGAAGAAACTGTAAACTCAATGATTCCTATCTGGCAGAAGTCAAAAAGTGAGGTATCAGATGAAGAGTGTGCAAAATTCTATAAAGAAAAATTCTTTGACCCTGATGACCCGACACTTACAATAAGAATAAGCGCAGAGGGCTTGGTTTCGTATAAGGCGATGCTCTTTATTCCTGAAAAGACGCCTTTCGGCTACTATACAAAGGATTTTGAAAAGGGTCTTTCTCTTTATTCAAGCGGTGTTCTCATTATGGACAAGTGCGCGGACTTACTTCCTGAGCATTTCCGCTTTGTTAAGGGTATTGTGGATTCTCCGTCGCTTTCACTTAATATTTCGCGTGAACTTCTTCAGCACGACCGTCAGCTTAAAGTAATTGCAGGCAACATAGAAAAGAAAATTAAGGCTGAGCTTTTAAAGCTTCTTAAAAATGAGCCTGAAAAATATAAAAAATTCTATTCGTCATTTGGCTTACAGCTTAAATACGGCGTTGTGAATGATTTCGGCACGCACAAAGAGTTGCTTCGTGATTTGCTTTTATTCTATTCCTCTTCGCAAATGGATCAAACCTCGCTTAAAGACTACGTTTCGCGTATGAAAGAAGACCAGAAATACATCTATTATGCGTGCGGTGAAACGACATCTAAAATTGATAAGCTTCCGCAGACAGAGCTTGTTCGTGACAAAGGCTTTGAGATGCTTTATTTAACCGATGAGGTTGACGAATTTGTTGTAACAATGCTTGATGAGTACGAGGGCAAGAAGTTTAAATCGATAAATTCAGGCGACCCCGAGCTTGAATCGGACGCAGATAAGGAAAAAATCGAAAAACAAAAGGAAGATTATAAGGATTTATTAAACTTTGTAAAAGAATCGCTTTCGGGCAAGGTGTCAGACGTTATAATTTCAAGAAAATTAAAATCTCACCCCGTCTGCCTTTCAAGCGAAAGCCCTGTATCTCTTGAAATGGAAAAATATTTTGATACAATCCCGGGCGAAAACAAGGTTAAAGCGCAGAGAGTTTTAGAGCTTAATGCTGAGCACTCTATCTTTAAAACCTTAGATGAAGCCGTAAAAAATGACAAATTAAAGGCAGAAAAGCTTGCCGAAATTCTTTACAATCAGGCACTTTTAATTGCTGATATGCCGATTGAAGACCCGTCGCACTTTACCGAGCTTATTTGTGAGTTTATAAAATAATTTTCTAATAAAAAAGGGGATTTTTATGGATTATAAAGAGAAATTTCTGAATATATATAACAGTAAAATAAAGCGTGAGGGCGCAGTTAAGCTATTAGAGTTTTTAAACTCGTCTGATTTTTTCACAGCGCCTGCGTCTACCCGCTTTCACGGCTCATATGAGGGAGGTCTTGTTGAACACTCGATAAACGTTTATGAGTGTTTGGTCGATTACCTCGCTCGCCCAAGGGCAAAAGAGGTTTACGGACTTGATTTTAGCGAAGAAACCATTGCAATCGTTTCGCTTCTTCACGACCTTTGCAAAGTAAACTGCTACAAAAAAGGCACGAGAAATGTAAAAGATAAAAATGGCGTTTGGCAGACAGTTCCGACATATGAGTTTTGTGACCAGCTTCCCTATGGTCACGGCGAAAAATCGGTGTATATTATTTCCGGATTTATGCGCCTTTCGCGTGAGGAAGCGTTTGCAATCCGCTACCATATGGGATTTTCAGGTACAGAGGATATAAGAAATGTAAGCTCGGCTTTTGAGCAGTTTCCGCTTATTTTAGCGCTTGTTACTGCTGATATGGAAGCCGCAACCTATGTTGAAAAAGAATAATTCTTTTAGGGGGATTACAAAATGCTTGATTTTTTAAAGGTTATTGTTATTGGTATTATTCAGGGCATAACAGAGTGGCTCCCGATAAGCAGTACGGGGCATATGATACTTGCAAATGAGTTTATAAAGCTAAATGTAAGTCAAAGCTTTTTGGATATGTTTTTGGTTGTAATTCAGTTTGGTTCAATCCTCGCTGTAATTACGCTTTACTTTCACAAGCTTAATCCGCTTTCGCCTAAAAAAACTAAGCCTGAAAAAATAGCTACATTTAATATGTGGTTTAAGGTAATAGTCGCAATACTTCCGCTTCTTTTAGTCGCTGTATTTGATGACTGGTTTGAAGAAACATTTTACAGTGCGGTGCCTGTAAGTATAGCTTTAATTGTTTATGGTATTTTGTTTATAATTTTAGAAAACAGAAAAAAGACACCAAAAATAAACTCAATTGACGAGCTTGATTATAAAAGCGCACTACTAATCGGCTTAATTCAGATGCTTGCGGTAATTCCCGGAACGTCACGCTCGGGTTCGACCATCTTAGGCGGAATACTCGTTGGTGTTTCAAGAACAGTTGCCGCAGAGTTTTCGTTCTTTTTGGCAATTCCCGTTATGTTCGGTGCAAGCCTTTTAAAGATACTTAAATTCGGTTTTGCATTGTCAGCTTATGAGTTGGGAATATTGCTGCTTGGTATGGCGGTTGCATATGTTGTTTCCGTGCTTGCGATTAAATTCTTGATGAATTATATTAAAAAGCACGATTTTAAAGCATTTGGATATTACCGAATTGTTCTCGGCATACTTGTAATTTTATATTTTGCTTTTTGCTGATTATTAAAAAAACGTCTGCTTATACATAGCAGACGTTTTTTAAATGTTAAACTATTCCTCTGATATAAATTTGCACCACATCTTGTAAATCGATGCAAGCAAAATGATTGATACAATTGCAACCGCAACCCAAAGGCGAGTTACTGTCAGCCAACCAAATAAGTCAGCGATAAGCGCAATGCCATAGGTTTGAACTACAAAGCCGATTGATGCAGCAGAATTTATAAGACCTGCGGCTTCAGCGTTTTTGCCAAACTTTGCGTAATGTATTGACATAAACGAATTGAAAAGGTCAGTACCCGAGCAAAGAAAGGATACAAATGCAAGAGAAATAACAATTAAAATTGTTGGGAGTTTACCAACAAAGCAAATAACCAAAAGGAAGGGAATGAGAAATGCAAAAATAAGTATGTATCCCTTTACCTCGTTCCTTATAAAGTGGTAGTAAACGTACTTTGAAAACACAGTTCCCAAAAGACTTGCACCAATTATAAACAGCGACAAAAAGTTTCCTAAAAACGGTGAAACAGAGCCGTAGGATTCCATTAATAGCGTTGGTGCAATTTGTTGTGAATTTTGGATTATTGTTTTAAATATTACTATGGGAATCATAACGTAAAGACCGCTTTTTAAGAAAAGACCGACGCTGCTTTTCTTTTCAATTGATACGTTTTGCTTTTTCTCAATTTGTGCGGCATCTACCATATGCTTATCTATATGCGGATATACAAAAAATGTAACCAGCGCAAGCGTAAGCAGTACAATCGCAGAAAACAGGAAGTTTTGTTGCCATTTGCTTACAAACATTGCAACGAAATAACTAAAAATAAGACCTACTTTATTTGAAAACGATAAATAGTAAATCGATTTTACACGATGCTCTTTGGCAAGCTGAGATGATACAATTTTAAATACAGCGGGATAAACACCAAATTGCGCTACGGCATTTAAAGACCACACAATAAGCATAAATATGTAATTTTGATTTAGGTATATAGCGAAATTTGCAACAGAAGAACCCAAAAGACTTATCATTACAACTGTGTACGGATTGCGCCTGTCAGCAATCCTGCCGCCTAGCACCTGAAGAGGAGCGTACACAAGGTAAAATAGTGAACTGATTAGTCCCGTCTGTGTTTTTGTCATAACACCATCGTGAACTATCGCTGCCATAGCAGCGCTAAAACAGTTTTTAGTAAGATAAACAAGGGCATATAAAACAAAAATAAACCAGAAAAGCTTAAAACTTGTTCTTTCATCTTCGAGATATTTTCTGTACATTTTGCAAATCTCCTTAAACATTTTTTGACACTGGTATATTATATCACCGCTAAAAATATATGTCAATTAAAAAATGCTTTTTGGGGAAATAAAGCGATAGGGATGTTTTAGTTTTGATTTTTCTTTGCAGTCTTTATTGATGAAATAAGCATTTTCTTAATTTCTTCTGCAAGTTTAATCGAAATATCATAATCATATTCAAACAATCTTGTATTCTTTAAGAGTGTAAGCCAATATATGCTTTCACTTACTTCTTTTAGAGAAATATGTAGTTTTGCAATAAAATCAGGTTTGCTGTTTCCATAAATTGCTTCATTAATATTTGCACCTACACTTGTTGCACTCCGAAGCAGTTGTTTTGCAATAGTTGTGTCTCGTTTAGATTTTGCAAATTCCTCATAAAACAAAACGATTTGTGTAGCAAACTCTAAAGATTTATTTAAAAGTGGACTTTCCATTTGTTTTCACCTCAAATTCAGTATATCATAATTATTCATAAACTCAATGTTTTGCGGAGCAAAACTACCTTTTCTCTTCTCTATTCTCTTTTATCTATTATCTGGAAACGACAATTTTTAGTGAAAAGTGAAGAGAGAAAAGTGAAAAGATAAGAGTACCAAAAAGAAACGACAACTTTCTTAAGAAAATTGTCGTTTCTTTTTGGAGCTGGTGATCGGACTTGAACCGACGATCTGCTGATTACGAATCAGCTGCTCTACCGACTGAGCCACACCAGCAAGTATGAATATGTACATGCAAAAACGCCTGATTAAAAAATACGGCAAGCCTTACGGCTTACCGCGGTTTGGTTGCGGGGGCCGGATTTGAACCAACGACCTTCGGGTTATGAGCCCGACGAGCTACCAGGCTGCTCCACCCCGCGATATGGTGCGCCATCGGGGAGTCGAACCCCGCACCTGTCGATTAAGAGTCGAATGCTCTACCAAATGAGCTAATGGCGCATAAGTCTTTTATTAACTTGCCTAAACTATTATATTACAAAGGAAGTAATTTGTCAAGCATTTTTTTCAAAAAAAATAAAAAAATTCCAAATACAAAATTAGACAAAATTAGATCCCCGTAGTGCCGTGTATCAGATTAATTTTTACCTGCATGAGCAGGTGGGTATCCTTTTACCTGCTTTATATGTCCCCTGACCAAAAATGGGGGGCGTATACGCCACAGACAAATGCAGATTCCCGTATAAAAAGTGTTGGTAAATTAAAAATCGTCTATCACTAACACAACAGGGATTTCGTTTCCTTCGTATGTATATAGTATAACACAGCCCTGAAAAAATATCAATATTTTTTTAAAATTTTTTTGAAAAATTGCGCATTTTTAAGTAATTGTTAAAGTTTTGCATATAAACTTGAAAAAATCGCATTTTTATGATAGAATGGCATATAAAATATGATTGAAAAAATATATACAAAAAAATAGCGGAGGAAATATAAATGCGACTTGATAAATATTTAAAAATTTCAAGGATTATAAAAAGGCGCACTGTTGCAAATGAAGCTTGCGATAAGGGCAGAATTTTTGTAAACGGAAAACAGGCAAAGGCATCTTATGATGTTAAGGTGGGCGACATTTTAGAGCTTCACTTTGGTGAAAAGGTTACAAAAGCTGAGGTTTTGGCGGTTGCAGAGCACGTAAAAAAAGAAGGC
This sequence comes from Clostridia bacterium, assembly GCA_017935435.1. Classification (GTDB taxonomy): domain Bacteria; phylum Bacillota; class Clostridia; order UBA1381; family UBA9506; genus RGIG9126. The sequence continues at coordinate 13,923 of JAGBHP010000044.1, forward strand.
GCAGCCGAGCTTTACAAAATATTATAAAAAAAGAAAAAAATTTATTGGATAGGATGGTTTTAAAATGGCAGATTTAGTGATAATAGCAATTGGTGGTTTTTTAATATATAAGGCGTGCAGAATAAGCGTTGGGCTGGCTCTTATTCTGGCACTTTTGATTGTGGGAATTATTGTGTACAGAAAATTTGCTGTGCTTTGCACGATGATTGCAATGAGAAATTATACAACAGGCAAAAAAGGCAAGGCTTTTTTGTGGTTTGAGCGTGCTTTTAACAAAGGCATGACCTATCAGCAAAAGGTTACATATGCTTATTACCTTTTAAGAGAGGGCAGAACTGAAAAAGCAGAGCAAATTTATAACAGTATGCTCGCTTTTGGCGGAATAAAGCCTGAGGACAAAAAATATATTAAGACAAATCAGGCAATACTTTATTTAAAAACAGGAAGGCTTGACGAAGCTATTGAAATATGGGAGGAGCTTTTCCCGACCTATAAAAACACAAGCATTTACGGAAGTCTTGGCTATGGTTACATTTTGCAGGGTGATATGGAAAAAGCAGAGGCTTTTTGCCGTGAGGCGTATGAATTTAACAGTGACAATAACGTTATTTTAGATAATATGATTCAGATTCACACGAAAAAAGGCGAATTTAGCGAAGCTGAAAAATATGCCGATGAGCTTTTGGCTAAAAATCCGAATTTTATTGAAGGATTTTATGATATTGCGGTCGTATTTTCAAATTTAGGAAGAATTGACGAGGCAAAAGAGTGCTTAAACAAGGCTCTTGCTATTGAACCTTCTTTCTTAACCAACATATCGCACGAAATGGTAAATGAGCTTTTGGCTAAGCTTTAATTTTTGGAGGAAATATGGATAAAAAGGCGTTTGTTACGCTTGAATATGATAAAATTTTAAAAAAACTTGCATCATACACACAAAATGAAGAGGTTTTGGAAAGAATAGAAAATCTTTCGCCTGAAACGGAGCTTTCGGTATGCCGCCAAAGCTTAGAAGAAACCACTCAGGCGGTGGGTCTTCTTTTAAGACGCGGTAATCTGCCGGGGCTTAAGATTACAAATATTCTTCCTGCGCTTTATAAGGTGCAAAAAAGCGGCAGAATGAACTGCCGTGAGCTTTTGGCGCTTTCAAACATTTTAAAAGTCAGTAAAAAGGTTAAAAGGCACATTGAAGATGACAAGCTCTTGCCCGAGGGGCGCATAAAAGAGCTTTGCAGTATATTAGAGCCGCTAAAAGACGTTACAGACAGGATTGACGAGGTTGTGCTTGGCGAGGAAGAAATTGCAGACGGTGCAAGCACGGAGCTTTATTCAATAAGAAGAAGAATTAAACAGACGGAAGCAAAAATCCGTGATACATTAAACTCTATGATTGCATCAAGCGGGCTTAAAAATGCGCTTCAGGAGTCGATTGTGACGATGCGTGCAGGAAGATACGTTTTGCCTGTTAAAGCAGAATTTAAAGGCGACGTAAAAGGTATCGTGCATGATTCTTCGGCTTCAGGCTCTACTGTTTTTATCGAGCCTGCGCAGGTTGTGAGCCTGACTAATGAAATCAGCGAGCTTACATCTCGGGAAAAGGAAGAAATTGACAGAATTTTATATGAGCTTTCGGTTTTTGCCGCTGAATTTTCACGCGAAATTACGCAGAACGTAAAAACAATTTTAGAGCTTGATTTTATCTTCTGCAAAGCGGCTCTTTCTATTTCGCAAAATGCAACCGAGCCGATTTTAAATGATGACGGCTACATTGACATAAAAAGAGGCAGACATCCGCTTTTGGATAAAGAAAAGGTCGTGCCGATTGACATCTATTTAGGAAAAGATTTTGATACTTTAGTAATTACAGGCCCGAACACAGGCGGTAAAACGGTTTCTTTAAAAACTTTAGGTCTTTTTACGCTTATGGCGCAATCGGGACTGCATATTCCTGCCGCTGAAAACAGCGAAATCGGCGTTTTTGAAAATGTTTTCGCAGATATTGGCGATGAACAGAGCATCGAGCAAAGTCTGAGTACGTTTTCTTCGCATATTGTTAACTTAGTAAGGATAATTGAGCAGGTTAACCATAAAACACTCGTGCTTACTGACGAGCTTGGCGCAGGAACAGACCCGACGGAGGGTGCGGCGCTTGCAATTTCAATCCTTGAATATATGAGGGCAAGAGGGGCACGTATTGCGGCAACCACGCATTACAGTGAGCTTAAAATGTATGCACTTTCAAACAAAGGAGTAACTAATGCCTCATGCGAATTTGATGTTAAAACGCTTTCGCCGACCTATAAGCTTTTAATCGGCGTTCCGGGAAAGAGTAATGCTTTTGCTATTTCAAAGCGTCTTGGCATAAATGATGAGATAATTGACCATGCAAAAGGCTTGATGGAAGACGAAAACGTAAAAATTGAAGACGTTTTAATAAAGCTTGAGGAAAACCGCAAAAAAGCAGAGCGTGAACGTATGGAAGCGCAAACTGCCGCACGTGATGTTAAAGATTTAAAGGAAAAAATGAGCCGTGAAAGCCGTGAGCTTGACAAAAAGAGAGCAAAGCTTTTAGAAGATGCAAAAATGGAAGCTTTAAGAATTTTAGAGGACGCAAAAGATGAAGCCGCAAGCGTAATTAAGGAAATCAGGATTCTCAAGTCAAATATGGCAAAGGAATCCTTAAAGGAAGCGGAAAATGCACGCAACCGACTGAGCGAAAAAGGAAAAAAACTCGGTCAGGGAGCAAGTGTTGCAAGGAAAAGCTCGCCTCTTAAAAATGTAAAGCCGGGCGACGAGGTATATCTTCTTAACTTCGGTCAAAGTGCGACGGTGCTGACCGCTCCTGATTCATCAGGAAATGTAATGGTTCAGGCGGGAATTGTAAAAATTAAAGCAAACCTTTCGGATATGCAGGCACAGGAAAAGAAAAAAGAAAATCCAGTAAAATCTACGGCTGCATTTAAAAGAGCACAGAAATCGTCTTCGGGCGGCTCGCATTTAGAGGTCGATGTGCGTGGTATGTATCTAAATGACGCAATTGATAAGGTGGATAAGTTTATTGATGACTCTGTTCTTTCGGGTCTTAAAACAGTTACGATAATACACGGAAAAGGCACAGGCGTGCTCCGTCAGGGAATACAGGACTATTTAAGAAGACGCCGTGGGGTTTCGGAATACAGAAACGGTAACTTCGGCGAGGGTGAGATGGGTGTAACTGTGGTTACGCTTGCATAAAAGAAAAGTCAGGCTTAAAAGGAAATTTCAAAAATTCAAAAATTATTAAAAAAAGTATTGACACAAATATTTTTTTCTGTTATAATATTTAAGTCAGTTATGACAGAAAAAATGTGGCCCGTTGGTCAAGCGGTTAAGACACCGCCCTTTCACGGCGGTAACACGAGTTCGATTCTCGTACGGGTCACCATATGGGTCTTTAGCTCAGTTGGTTAGAGCAACCGGCTCATAACCGGTCGGTCCGGGGTTCGAGTCCCTGAAGGCCCACCAAAAAGAAACGACAATTTTCGTCAGAAAGTTGTCGTTTCTTTTTGGTACAGATAAAGTTTACGATAATCGTGTTTGTTTAGAAGCCATTTCGAAATCTTTCTTTGTTCGTGTATGTCTAAAGTCCTCCCGTCCGCTGTTAAA
>JAGBHP010000045.1 GCA_017935435.1 Clostridia bacterium
AAAATTGCAGTAACAATAGTGTATAAAAGGTTATTCTGTTTTTGTTTTTTTTGCTCATAAGTTGTTGCCATTTATCTACACCCTTTTTCTTTTAAGAACAAACAATTAATTTTTGCTTTTATTTTTCGCTTTTTAAAGCACTTTTTCGTATATTTGTATAAATTTTAACATATTAACTTTATTGTAAAATTAATGTACATTTTAGATGACACTTAATTTTTAATGAATTGACAACTTCGTTGTCATGAATTGGCTTTCCGCCATGAATTCTCGCTCCGCTCCATGAATTGAATTGCCTTTATAATGCACTTTAGTGCAATTCATGAGCCGTAAGGCTCAATTCATGAAAATTGTAATTTTCAATTCATGCCGTCAGGCAATTCATTGAGTTTGCTTTGCAAACTCATTATATCACAAACTTATATAAAAATCAATAACCTAGTGCTTTCTTTTAAGCTTTATATAGCTCTTTAACATAAAAACAATCCTTTTCCCACCGAATTGCGTTTGTATCTATGTATTCCCATATTTTTTTATAGTCCTTTTCACCGCGTATTATGTGGTCATGGTATGAGGTTTGCCAAAGACGTTTTTTTACGGAATGCATAAATGCATTCCCTACATTTCGGGTTACGCCTGCTTTGAATTTGCCCACAACATTCGGAATATCATATTTCATTGTAGGGAAGGGATTTATCCCTTCCGTTTGAAAAATAGTTATAATCATATGAATATGATTGGGCATAATAACATATTTATCTATTCGTATATTTTGATAATAATTTTGAATTTTTAATACTTCTTGATTTGCAATTTTTCCCAAATCATTCAGTATCATTTTTCCGTCAATTATTTTACCAAACAAAGGCATCTTTTGATGCGTGCACACTGTAATAAAATACATGCCTACCGCAGAATAATCATATTCTTTTAGTCTTGTCCTTTTCCTTTTTGGTAAATCCATCATTTTCACCTCAGGGATTAGTTAAAATTTACGCAAGGATAATCTCCGCTCTGCCCTCAGACAATCTTTTTATATATTTAGGCGAAGCTTTTTCGTTAGTTACGATAATATCCGCAGGCTCTATTGTTTCGATTTCAGCAAAAGCGGTTCTGCCAATTTTGGTATAATCTGCGGCAACAATGGTTTTTGAGGCTCTTTCTGCCATTTTTGAGCAGATTTCCGCCTCCTGATAATAAAACGTTGAAAAACCTTTTTCGCAATCGATGCCGTCAACGGACAAAAGGAATGTATCTGCGTGGTACTGCTCTAAAAGCTTTAGGGTTTTCATTCCGTAGGTAAACTGATATGCGCCGTCAACATCTCCGCCTAAGAGAATCACCTTAAAATTCTTATTTTCAGCCCCTTCGAGTGCTAAAGCAATAGAATTTGTCACAATCGTCAGGCGTTTATCCTTTAGCTCACGCAAAACGTACAAAAGCGTAGTTCCTGCGTTCATAATTATCGTTTCGTTATCGCAGATTAAGTCCGCTATTTTTTTAGCAATCGCAATTTTTTCCGCCGAATTGGTTTTCATTCTTTGAGCGAGGCTCATATTGTAATACGAGCGGTAAGATGAAACCGCACCGCCATGCACACGAGAAAGCAATTCCTGCTCTTCAAGCTCAGCTAGATCCGCCCTGATGCTTACCTCTGAAACCCCGAAATATCTGCTTAAATCGCCAACTCTTACTCTTCCTTTTTCCTGCAAAAGCTCTAAAATTGCGTTTCGCCTTTCCTGTAAGGTCAAATCCTGCATTTTGTGCCCTCCTTAAAACTTACTTTCCAAATTCTTTTCCATTTCGGCAAAAGCCTCTGTTTTGTCAATGCTTAGTGCATTTCTAAACGGCACATCTACATATTTTCCCGCACCGCACACCGAGCCGAATTTGCAATAATCACACGCCGTTTGTTTTCCGTTTTTTACGGGCGAAATATCAGTAACACCCGAAAAAATCTCATTTCCGATATCTGAAAGTGCATTTTTTACGTAGTTTTGCAAAACCTCAAACTCTTTTCCGCTTGCACAACTCGAAAGCTTTTCAGACACTCCCCCGTCTTTCTTTTTATAAAGTGGAATAGTCGCAAAATGTCCGCTTTCCTTTCCGCTTTCTATCAAGTCAAAAATTTCTGCCTCTGAAAGCACAAGACCGCTCATTTTGTATTTTTTTATAATTTCTTCCGAGATATCATCGCTTTTTGTCTTAGAGCTTTGCTCGGTTACGGGGTCTGATAATCTGAAATAAAACATTCCTGCCGCTTTTTTGTTTTCACCGTTCTTTAAAATTGCAGTGAGATAAACCGTAAGCTGAAGTGAAAGCTTATTATATACATCCGAAAGCGAAAAGCTTTTATTTCCCGATTTGTAGTCGATAATTTTTATATAAACCTTGTCGTTTTTCTCCAGCGCATCCACTCGGTCAATTTTTCCGATTACAGAAAGCTCTCTGCCGTTTGGAAGCGTAATGCAAATAGGCTCGGTATCGCCGTTTTCGCCAAAAGAAAACTCAAACGCACAAGGCTCAAACTCGCCTCTTTTTACGTGCTCGCATATTGCAAGTGCCGAACGAACTGCTAATGATTTAAGCCTTTTTACAAAAGATATAAGCTTATTTTTAGAATAAAGCTTTGATATAAAGCTATCGTTTACAATTTCATCGACAGTTTTGCAAATAAGCTCCTCGCACTCGCTTTTTGAAATATCACGAAAGCTTCTGCCCTCTTCATAAACCTTTTTTGAAAACAGTTCGATTACCGAGTGCAAAAGGCTTCCCGTATCGGTAGCCTCGGGCGCAGGACTTTTTCTTTCCTCCGCTTTTAAGCCATACTGCACAAAATATGCAAACGGACACTGCGAAAACAGTTCAAACCTTGAAACACTTCCCGTAAGGCTTTCGCCATAAAGTGCTTTTACACATTCAGGTGCAAGCTTTTCCGCTTTTTTGTCATATTTTATTCTCTCTTCGGTTCTTATTATGCGTTTTTTTATTTCCTCATCGCAGAAAAGCTCTTTTTTTATCTCGCTTGTCAGCAAATCTTCATTTCCTTTTTCAAGCTGATGCAAATAAAAATTATATGCACTTTTATATGATGAAATAAGCTCTGTCGGGAAGCCCTCCTCCATAAGCTCGCTACCCTCGGTCTTAATATTTTTAAAAATTCTTTTTATTTGCGATACCATCTGCGACGGTCTTAAACCTTTTCCCTCAAAATCCGCTATCGAATAGCTGATATAAAGCTTTTCTTTTGGGATTGTGAGTGCGCTATATACGCTGAATCGTAAGTCAAGCACTCTTTTTTCAGTTGTCGGCGCAAGCTGCATACCCTGTTTTTCGAGGAAAATTCGCTCATTGTCTGAAAAAATTCCGCCCGACTGCACCTCTTGCGGAAATGCGCCCGAATTTGCGCCTATTATAAATAAGCTTTTTACATTTTTCATAACCGAACGGTTTTCATCGCCCAGTAAAACCTTGTCACATTCTGTCGGCACAACACCTATTGCAAGGTCTGCAAAGCCCGATAAAAGCACGGTTTTCAGTCTTTCAACGCCCGCCGTTTGATCCTCCATATACACGCTTGCCTGATTAAGCGTTTCGCACAAAATTTCATAAACCGAGCCAAGCTCTGATGCGCTTCTTTTATCGCCCGATTTTTCTAATCTGTCACGTAAAAACGTGAGCTTTTCAAACAAAAATGTTTCGTCAAAAAACTCAAAAAGCGCATTTATTCTGTGCGAAAATTTCTTATTTTCCGAAAATTTGCGTTTTAAATTGCAAATCGGCACTATTACCTTGTTTTTAATGTTTAAAATCTCCGCCTGCTCAACGTCTGAAATCTCACTTTCATTTGAAAAGACAGATTTCGCCCTCAAAATAAAGCGTGCATCATCTAACCAGTCACTATTTTTTATGCCCGATTTTATTACGTGATTTTCCAAAATATCAGCTTCAAGCTCGCTTATTTTTGAAAATCCCGTTTTTACGTATGTTAAAACATCTTCCGTATTAAAGCCGTTTGAAAGAATATCAAAAACAGAAAAAATCATAAGCATTAAAGGATGCGAAAGCATACTTCTTTTGTCGTCAACAAATACGGGGATATCGTAATAGTCAAAAACAGTTCCCAAAACAGATGCATATCTGTCATAATTTCCTGCTATAACGCCAATTTCCGAATATCTGTACCCCTCTTTTTTCACAAGAGTGTTTATTTTTGACGCAACCGCCATTATCTCGCTGTAAATGTCGGGTGCGGCTAAAATTGATACATTTTGCGGAATTTCTTCATATCTGCCGTGCGGATAATTTGTAAGCTCACGTTCTAAATGCACAAGCTCCTCCGTTTTAAATCTTTTGACTTCGCCAAGATGTCTGATATTCATATGCTCTTGTGCATCTGCGCAGGTTTTTTTAAGAGCAAAAAAAGTATTTAAAACGGGGTCAAAAACTCCGCCAGGATTTTTTTCATCCATACATAAAGACACCGTAACATCGCATTTTTCGCATAATAGAGCCTTTATAAAAAGCATTTCCTGACGGGTAAACCTGAAAAATTCATCAATAAAAATATGAGCGTCACAAAACATACCGCTGTTTTTAATTTGCTCACACGCAAGCGTTATGCTATCCTGACTGTCTGCAAGATTTTTATTAAATGCCTTGGTATACGTTTCATAAATCATACCAAGCTCTGCCATTTTCTGTGCAAAATAGTCATTATCGTCAATTTTTTCAGCACATTTTTTTACTTCCTCAGGCGTTACAACCGCCCTCTTAAATTCCGAAATTACGTCTAAAATACTCGTAATAAACCCCGGATTTCTGCTTGCAGAGGCAAAAATACTCAGCTTATTTGAAAGCGCATAAAGCGTATTTGCCATTAGCATATTTTTAACTCTTGCATCGGCATAGATTTTTGCCTTTGCGCATTTTTTCAAAACAGAAAAAGATAGCCGTTTAAAAGAGGTGGCAAGTATTCTTTCCGATACAAAGCCAACCCTATCAGAAAGAGATGATTCTGCCTCGTGCGAATACTGCTCGGGAACAATTAAAATTGCTCTGCCGCCGTTATCTGCTATTTTTTTAATTTTTTCTATTATAAATTGGCTTTTTCCGCTTCCTGCTCTTCCCGATATTATCTCAAGCGGCATTTTTCTTCCTCCTTTAATTTGATATTGCCTGTCTGATTGCGGCCTCTGCTGCATCTACTTCCTTTTTAAAGTTTTCAGCAGATAGTCTTAGCGCTCCTCCGCCTAAAATAATGAGCTGCTCTAAGCTATCTGACGTCGCAACACGCACCCTGTTATTTGCACTTAAAACTCTTGAAACCTTTTCAATGTACATATCCGCCGTTTCTGCCTCTTTTGTATAAACCACGTTGATATTATTAATTTTTTCAACTGTGCCCGGGTTATTTTTCACCTTATAGGCATCAAAAACGGCAATAAGCTCACATCCTGCAAAGCCCTGATAGTTGCACAAAATATCAATCAGCCTGCCCCTTGCGCCTTCTAAGTCACTGCGGGCAATGTCTTTTAGCTCGCTCCACGCAAAAATGATGTTATATCCGTCAACCAAAAGGTAATCCTTATCATATTTTTTAACTTTCGGTGTTTTTTTATATCGTTCGGGAATTTCCACCTCGGTTTTAACCTTTTTCATCGCCGCAAATTCGGGTCTTTTTATTTCCCCGTAGGTACGCTCAAAAATTGCCATAAGCTCTTTGTCACTCGCCGCTCTTTTTACGTATTCCTCCGCTTTTTTAGCGTTTTCCTGCGCTAAAGCTAAAATTTCATCCTCGGTCTTAAAGTCCGTTTCTATGTTTGCATAATCCATTACTTCGTCCCACTTAACAGTAAACCCTGCGCCGTGAGCGCAAAAAACAGAATCAGGTGTGTTTTCAAGGTCACTTTCGGGGTTATATCCGATTTCCTCAATAATTTTTTCGCTGTTTTCGCATTTTTCATAACCCGAAAGCACACAAAAAAGCTTTCCTCTGCCCGAGGTATAGCTTATTACCTCGCTTTGATAGCTCTGCATCTCGCGAACTGATGCATTTCCCGAAATAACCGCCATATCCCCCGTAATTTCAGGTGACGAAAAGCGAGCAGACATAAGGCTTAAATCATTTAAGGCTCTGCCCACATTTTCCTGAGGCACGCTTAATTTAAAATCGTATCTCGGCTCTAAAAGCACGCATTTAGCACGCATAAGTCCCTGACGCACGGCACGGTAAGTTGCCTGACGGAAATCTCCGCCCTCGGTGTGCTTTTTATGCGCTCTGCCTGCAACAAGGCTTATTTTCATATCCGTTATCGGTGAGCCTGTTAAAACGCCTACGTGCATTTTTTCCTTTAAATGCGTAAAAATCAGCCTTTGCCAGTTACGGTCTAAGCTATCAAGCGAACACGTGCTTTCAAATTTTAACCCTGAGCCACGCTCAAGAGGCTCTAAAAGCAGATGTACCTCAGCATAGTGTCTGAGCGGCTCAAAATGCCCGATGCCGAGCATTTTTTCTTCTATCGTTTCTTTATAGCTTATTGTTCCCTCACCAAAGCTTACATCTATACCGAATCTGTCCTTTATAAGACTTTTTAAAATTTCAAGCTGAACCTCGCCCATAAGGCAAACGCAGATTTCAGCAGTAGCTTCTTTATAAATTACTTTTAAAAGCGGTTCTTCCTCTTCTAAAATCCGTATTTTTGAAAGTGCATCGGGCGTATTTATTTCTTTTGGGAAAATCACTTTATATGTTAAAACAGGCTCTAAAATCGGACTTACTGCATTTATCTCTTCTCCTAAGCCTTCACCTGCAAAGGTTTTGGAAAGTCCTGTTACTGCACAAACTGTTCCGCTTTCTGCAATATCTGCCTGCTCAAATTTTTCGCCCGAATATATTCTTATTCCCGTTACCTTTTCGCTCCATTTTTCGTTTTGACCGCCCGTTATTTCATCACGCACAGATAATTTTCCGCCCGTTATTTTAAGGTGTGTAAGCCTTGCTCCCTTGCCGTCATCAGAGATTTTATAAACCTTTGCGGCAAATTTCTGCGGATATTTTATCTCTTTGGTATATTTTAAAATTCCGTCTAAAAGAGATTTCGTTCTGTCGTGCTTTAAGGCAGAGCCAAAAAAGCACGGAAAAAGCTGACGGGAAAATATCGCCTCTTTAATTTCGCCGTCTGTTACCGATGCATTTTCCAAAAATTCGTTCATAAGACCTTCCGAGCAGAGCGAAAGCTCATCTAAAACTTCTTCCGAAAAATTGTCATTTGAAAAATCTATACAATTATCACTCAGCTTTTGTTTAAGCTCCGACATAAGCTCTTTTGCATCTTTTTGAGCAATATCCATCTTATTTACGAATATAAACACAGGCACAGAGTATCTTTTAAGCAAGCTCCAAAGGGTTTCCGTGTGGCTCTGCACTCCGTCGGTTGCGCTTATTACCAAAACGGCATAATCAAGCACCGAGAGCACTCGCTCGGCTTCAGCCGAAAAATCCACGTGTCCCGGAGTATCTAAAAGCGTAATTACAGAATTTTCAGCGTGCATTACCGCCTGCTTTGAAAATATTGTAATTCCTCTTTCCCTCTCTAAATTAAAAGTATCTAAAAATGCATTTTTATGGTCAACTCTGCCGGGGTTTCTGACCTCTCCCGTAAGATACAAAAGACTTTCAGAAAGTGTTGTTTTTCCTGAGTCTACGTGAGCTAAAATCCCGAGTGTAATTTTTTTCATACTTCACATCCTTTAAAAACAAAAAGCGCCGCAAATATTAATTTTGCGGCGCAAAAGTACATCTTACATAACCTTGGCAGTTTTTAAAGCCTTGTAAACTACCATTGAAATAGCAAAATCTATCGTGTGATGAATCATCGTAAACACACCGACAGAAAGCCATACTGCCGAAAAGGCACTGCCGTAAACAGTTGCAACAATTGCCTCAGCCAAGCCATGAAGAACCATGGTTACAGCCCAAACGACAAAAATATTTATCTTCTTTTTTATCATAAGGCATCCTAAAATCGTAAAAATAATATGTGAAAAGGCACGCATTGCAATAACCGCCGAGCCAAGCCCCAAGAAAAATCCCAAAGCCGCACCGATTGACGTTGCCACACACACATAAGGGCCCATAAACATTGAAAGAATTGCAGGTAAATGCGATGCAGGTGTTGCAGAAAACGGCTCAATTACAATTTTTGGAATTGGCAGCAGCGGAATTACGATAGATAGTGCCGTAAGCATTGCCGCTATCGCCATTGAGCGAATGTTACTCTCACCTTTTACATTTGACCTTGTTTGAATTTTCATAATTTTTCTTCCTTCCTTTTGTCACGCTAAGATGCATATTACATAAAATATACCGAGGTGACTTTTATGCTTAATTTCTTTATTGACTGCATACTTTTGTTTCTTTTGTTTTATGCTTTAGTTTCCATTTCTGAAAAACTATTTGACTTAGCAAGTAAAAATCAAAATTGCAAAATTTCTTATGCTGTAATTAAACCCTTAGAAAGCGAGGATTTGGAATTTACCTTGCGCAAATCTGCTTCCTTATGCCTGAAAAACGGCTTTCCGCTTGTAATAGTTGATTTAGGTCTTTCAGATGACGCAAAATACATAATCGACGCACTTTCAAAGGAATTTTCAAATATTTTATTTGTATCGGGTGATGAATTTAGCGCCCAATCGTTTATTCAAAAATCTTAGGATGCTTTTTCATTAAGAAATAAAAAGGTATGCCCAAAGCTACGCACGAAAAAAGCTCGCCCACGCCGACTGTAAGTACATTAAGTAAAAGAGCAGGACTGTCGGGCACTACAAAATAAAGCATCGGTCCGATTATAAGCGCATTTGAAATAACCGGGCAAAGCGCAGCTAATACCGGCTTACTTTTAAAATATCTTGTGCCAAGAGCGCCCAATAATGTCGCAAAACTCCCTAAAACCACATCTAAAACTCCAAAGCCGCCCAAAAGGTTTGAAACCAGACACCCTATGGTAAGACCCCATATCGCAATAGGACTGAATATCGGGAGAATGGTTAATGCCTCAGATACTCTAAGCTGAACAGGGCCAAAGCTAATCGGTGCTAAAATAAGCGTAAGTGCTGCATATATAGCTGCTAAAATTGCAGCCTTTACCATTTTCTTAGTTGTCATTTTTTTGTTTCCTTTCCGCCTTTTTAATAATGCCGCCGCCCAAGAGAATATCCCCGTCATAAAACACAACAGACTGTCCTGCAGTTACTGCTCGAACAGGCTCAAAAAACTCAATTCGTGCCTCATTTTCTCCCAAAGGTAAAAATTTGCACTCACTTTTTTTTGCGCTATATCTCGTCTTGCACATAAAGCGTGCACCATTTTCAGGAAAAACACCCGACAAAAAGTTTAAATTATCTGCTAAAAGTGCCACATAATACTCACTCCCTGCCGGTGATAAAGTAACAGTGTTTTCTTTAGCATCAATTTCCGTCACAAACATCGGTTTTCCAAAGGTCATTCCCAAACCCTTTCTTTGACCTATCGTAAAGCGGTACGCACCACTGTGCGAGCCGATTTTTTCGCCGTCATCATCTAAAAAATCGCCTGTTTTATCGCAAAAACCGCAGTTTTTCTGCAAAAAGCCTATATAATCTCCGTCAGGAATAAAGCAAATATCCTGACTGTCAGGCTTGTTCGCAACAGGAATACCTTTATCTTTTGCGATTTGTCTAATTTCTTCTTTTGAAAATGCGCTTATCGGGAAAATAGTCCTTTTTAAAATCTCCTGATTGAGATTATAAAGCACATAAGACTGGTCTTTTGCTGAATTATCCGCAGTTTTTAAGAAAAATTCGCCATTTTCTTCTACAATTTTTGCATAATGACCGCTTGCAATAAAATCAGCACCGTTTTCTAAAGCAAAATTCAAAAATGCGCCGAATTTTATTTTTTTATTGCACATAACGCAAGGGTTAGGCGTTCTGCCCGCTTTATATTCTGCGGCGAAATAATCGATTATCTCTTTTTTAAAGCTTTCCCTTAAATCTAAAATAAGAAGCTCAATCCCAAGGTGGTCGCAGACTTTTTTTGCATCGGAAGACGTATCTTCATCGCCAAAGAGCATAAAATACACACCCGTAACGCTAAAGCCTTCATCTAAAAGCAGTGCCGCACTGACGGCAGAATCCACGCCGCCCGAAACTGCTACAAAAACCTTCTTTTTCATAATTATTCGTGATGTGCCGAGCACGAGCCGCAGCAGCCGTCACATGATTTTTTTTGAAGCGGCTCTTTGCCGAGGCGTTTTAAATAATCATTAATTGCAGCGGTGATTGCCTCTTCCGCTAAAACCGAGCAATGAACCTTAGCAGGCGGAAGACCGTCTAAAGCTTCCATAACGGCTTTATTTGTAAGTGTGAGCGCTTCCTCAACAGTTTTTCCCTTAACCATTTCGGTTGCCATTGAGCTTGTAGCAATTGCCGCACCGCAACCAAAGGTTTTAAACTTGCAGTCCACAATCACATTATCTTCAATTTTCATATATATCTTCATTATATCTCCGCATTTTGCATTACCAACCTGACCTACTGCATTTGCGTCTTCAATTTCTCCCACATTTCTCGGATTTGAAAAATGGTCCATTACTTTTTCGCTGTACATAGTGATTCCTCCCGTTTTAAATTATTTATTTACCTCTTCCCAAAGCGGCGACATCTGTCTTAATCTGTCAACGATTCCGCAGAGTGCCGAAACTGTTTTTTCCATTTCTTCTTCTGTTGTGTTTTCGCTCATTGAAAGGCGAAGTGAGCCGTGCGCAATTTCGTGCGGAAGCCCGATTGCAAGCAAAACGTGCGACGGGTCAAGCGAGCCTGACGTGCAGGCAGAGCCTGATGATGCCGCAATTCCTGCCATATCAAGTGATAATAAAAGTGCTTCACCTTCAATATACTGAAACGACATATTAATGTTACCTGCAAGTCTGTCGGTTTTATGTCCGTTTAAGCGAACATAAGGAATTTTTTCCAAAATACTTGCAATTGTTTTATCTCGAAGTTCCGCCATTTTAGCGGTTTTTCCGTTTATATCCTCAGTTGCAAGCTCTATTGCTTTTGCCATACCCACAATTGATGCAACATTTTCTGTTCCCGCTCTTTTAGTCCTTTCCTGAGCACCGCCGTGGATAAGATTTTCAATATTTATTCCACGTCTTACATATAAAACACCGATTCCCTTAGGTCCGCCGAATTTATGCGCAGACATTGAGAGCATATCTATATTCATTTCTTTTACGTTAATATCCATAAGACCGATTGCCTGCACTGCGTCTGTATGGAACAAAACGTTATGCTTTTTCGCAATTTCACCGATTTTTTCAATCGGCTCAATTGTGCCGATTTCGTTATTTGCGGTCATAATTGTTATAAGACCTGTTTCCTCGGTTATTGCGTTTTCTAAATCGCTAAGACTGATTTTACCGTCAGAATCAACAGGAAGATAGGTAACCTTATAACCCTTTTTTTCCATAAACTGAAGCGTATGAAGCACCGCATGATGCTCGATAGCTGAGCTTATAATATGAGTTTTTGCAGAGCGTGCCATAACGCCCTTAATTGCCCAGTTGTCAGACTCTGAGCCACCTGCTGTAAAATAAATTTCGCCAGGGAGTGCGCCTATTCTTTCTGCAATAGTCTTTCTTGCTTCTTCTATTGCGGCACGACTTTTTCTTCCGATTTCATATATTGAAGATGCGTTACCGTATCCGCCAGTAAGATAAGGCATCATACTGTCTAACACCTCTTTTTTAAGCGGTGCGGTTGCGCTGTTGTCTAAATATATCATTTATTTGTGCCTCCTTAAAAAAACCTTTATCTTAAACAGTATTATTTGCTTATAAATTCACATTATAATATTATATACCATTTTTAGTTATTTTTCAATTAAAATTTTAACCAAATTTATGTAAATTTATGTTGCCTGCTATATGTAAACAGACAAAAATTCACCGCAAAAATTTTTCTGAGCTTAATTTTAGAAATATTTACAAGAAATTTCAAAAAAAAATTTACATTTCATATTTTTTGTGATAAAATATTTGTTGGATTACTTTTTCTTGAGTAATCTTATGTGTGGATTTTGCTCAGGCCGTGGGAAGCCTGGGCTGTTTTGCTTACATTTGCGCAAAAATTTACTTTTTTGCAAAATGCTAAAATTTTAAAGCAAAATATGGTATAAAAATTTAATATTGGAGGTTTTTTGTGTGGGAAAACTTTTTGGAACAGACGGTGTACGCGGGGTTGCAAACCTTGAGCTTACGCCTTCTCTTGCTATGGAAATAGGAAGAGCTGCGGCGTTAGTCTTAACTAAAGCAACAAAACATAAGCCTAAAATTCTCATAGGAAAAGATACGAGAATTTCAGGTGATATGTTAGAATCTGCCCTTACCGCAGGGCTTTGCTCAATCGGCGCAAGCGTTGTGTCATTGGGCGTAATTCCAACTCCTGCTGTGGCTTTTTTAACAAGAAAATACGAGGCCGATGCAGGTATCGTTATCTCTGCTTCCCATAATTCAGCAGAATTTAACGGAATTAAAATTTTTAACTCAAACGGCTACAAGCTTTCAGATGAACTTGAAAATGAAATTGAAGATTTAATCGAAAGCAAAATGGAAGGGATTCCTCTTCCGACAGGAGATGCTGTTGGAACGCTTACAAAATGCGATACAGCACTTTCTGACTACGTAGAATTTGCAAAAAGCACGATTGACTGCGACCTGTCAGGTATGAAAATTGCAATTGACTGTGCAAATGGCGCAAGCTACAAATCTGCAGTTAGGGTTATAGTAGACCTTGGTGCTGAAGCCTATGTGGTTTCAAATCACCCAAACGGCACAAACATTAACTTAAACTGTGGCTCTACGCATACTAAAGGTTTTGCCGAGTATGTAAAAAACATAAACGTTGATATTGGTCTTTCCTTTGACGGCGACGCTGACCGTTTGCTTGTTATTGACGAAAAGGGCAATTTAATCGACGGCGACAAAATTATGATGATATGCGCAAAATTCTTAAAAGAAAATAATCTTTTGGTAAAAGACACATTAGTTACTACTGTAATGACAAATTTAGGCCTCGTTTTAGCTGCTAAAGAAAGCGGAATAAACATCGTGCAGACGCGCGTTGGTGACCGCTACGTTTTAGAAGAAATGCTAAAGAGCGGTTTTGTTATAGGCGGTGAGCAGTCGGGTCATATTATCTTTTTAGAGCATAACACGACAGGTGACGGACTTATTTCTGCACTTCAGCTTTTATCGATACTCAAAAAATCGGGCAAAAAGCTTTCAGAGCTTGCAGAAGTTTTTGTTCCTCTTCCTCAGGTAACTGTTAATGCAAAGGTAAAAAATGACAAAAAGGCGCTCATAGAAAGTGATGAAGTTATAAGAGGCGAAATTGCGGCACTCGAAGAAGAATTTAAAGACAGCGGAAGAGTTTTAATCCGCCCGTCGGGTACCGAGCCTTGCGTGCGTGTAATGATTGAAGGTCCTGATAACGCGACCATCCAAAAGCGTGCAAATTACTTAGCCACCCTCATTGAAGCAAGACTTAGCTAAAGAAAATTTTTCTGTTAATATTTAAGAAAAGAGGTTTAAATTTAATTATGTGTGGAATAGTTGGATATATTGGTGAAAAGCAGGCTTCTCCCGTGCTTTTAGACGGCTTATCAAAGCTTGAATACAGAGGTTATGACTCAGCAGGCATTGCAGTTTATGACGGAAGTAAAATAAATATCGAAAAATCAAAAGGACGCTTAAAGGTTTTGTCCGATTTAATTGACGGCGGAAAAAAACTTAAAGGCACATGCGGAATTGGTCACACAAGATGGGCAACCCACGGTGAGCCGTCTGATGTTAACTCACATCCGCATACAAATAAGGTTGGAAATATAGCAATTGTTCATAACGGTATTATCGAAAACTATATGAAGCTTAAAACATACCTTATTTCCAAAGGCTATGAGTTTGTTTCCGAAACCGATACCGAGGTTATCGCTCACCTTGCAGATTACTACTACAAGGGCGATATAATTGATACAGTTATTAAAATTATAAATAAGGTTGAGGGCTCTTATGCACTCGGTATAATTTCATCAGAACACCCCGATGAAATTATCGCAGTAAGAAAAGACAGCCCCTTAATTGTAGGCTTAGGAGATGGCGAAAATTACATTGCTTCCGATATTCCTGCAATACTTAAATACACAAAAAATGTTTATCTTATTGATGATAACGAAATAGCAGTTCTGAAAAAATCAGGTGTTACGCTCTATAACACAGATAAAGAAGTTATAGAAAAAGAAGTTTTTGAGGTTAACTGGGATATTCAAAGTGCTGAAAAAGGCGGATATGAGCACTTTATGTTTAAAGAAATCATGGAAGAGCCGATAGGCATTGCAAACACAGTAAACCCGATTATCAAACAGGGATTAATTAAGTTTGACAAAATCCCCAAAAAGCTTCATATCGTAGCCTGCGGTTCTGCTTATCACGTTGGCGTTGTCGGAAAATATGTAATTGAAAAGCTTGCAAAAATTCCAGTTGAGGTTGATATCGCCTCCGAATACCGCTACCGTGACCCGCTTCTTACAGAAGACACTTTAGTTGTTATTATAAGCCAGTCGGGTGAAACGGCAGATACACTTGCCGCTCTTCGTGACTCTAAAAAGAGAGGCGCTAAAATCTTTGGTATCGTAAACGTTGTCGGAAGCTCCATTGCACGTGAATCTGACGAGGTTTTATATACTTTAGCAGGCCCTGAAATCGCAGTTGCAACAACTAAAGCTTACAGTACTCAGCTTACTGCAATTTATCTTTTAGCCCTTTCACTTGCAAAGGCAAACGGAAACCTTTCTGCCGAAGAAGAAAAGGCATATTGCGACGAGCTTATGCGTCTTCCTGATTATGTAAGCGATATGATAAAACAAAAAGAAAAAATACAGTATTATGCATCAAGATTTTATAACTCAAAGAGTGTGTTCTTTATAGGCAGAGGCTTAGATTATGCAATCTCTTTAGAAGGCTCTCTCAAGCTCAAGGAAATTTCATACATCCACTCTGAAGCATACGGTGCAGGCGAATTAAAGCATGGAACTATTTCCTTAATTGAAGACGGAACATTAGTTGTAGCTCTCGCAACTCAAGATGCACTCTATGAAAAAACCATGAGCAATATTAAAGAAGTTAAAGCACGCGGTGCGGTTGTTCTTGCAATCACAGAAGACGGTCATTATAATATAGAAGAAACAAGCGATGCTGTTCTTTATATTCCTAAGACAAATCCGCTCTTTACACCGAGCCTTGCTGTAACGCTTCTGCAGCTTTTTGCATACTATGTTGCGTCATTAAAGGGCTGTGATATTGATAAACCCCGAAATCTCGCAAAATCTGTAACAGTAGAATAATTTTTTTAAAGGTGAGATAAATGGAATTTAATTTTGACCACGAGCCTATGTGTCTATTTTGCGAAAAGGCTCACAAAATAGAGGGTTCTAATATGGTTATGTGCGAAAAAAAAGGCGCAGTAGACGCAGAATACTGCTGCAAAAAATTCAAATATAACCTACTTGCAAGAATCCCGAAAAGAAGAGCAAGCATAGATTTTTCAAAATACTCAAAAGAAGATTTTGAGTTTTAGTAAATACACATTTTAGCGTTTATACTATGAGGAGGAAAATATGCAATTTATTATTGTAACAGGTATGTCAGGCGCAGGAAAATCTACCGTTGTGCATATCTTAGAGGACATCGGTTTTTATTGCGTCGATAATCTGCCGCCTAAGCTTATCTCTGATTTTCATATTTTGTGTCAGAATTCCAACGTCTTAAAGGATAAGGTTGCCTTTGTTGTCGATGCAAGAAGCGGTGAACCCGTAAAAGAGCTTGCAGGCGAAATTAAAAGCTTAAAATCGCAGGGGCAGAACGTAGAAGTTCTGTTTTTAGAAGCAAGCGACGAGGCAATTATAAAAAGATATAAAGAAACAAGGCGCAAGCACCCCAATTCTACCGAAGGTCTGCTTGCAGACGGCATTTTAAAAGAGCGTGAACTGCTTTCTTCAATCCGCTCAGAGGCTGATTATATAATAGATACAAGCTCGCTTCTTTCAAGGCAGTTAAGAGAGCAAATTTTGGCGCTTTTTGAAACAAAAATCAAGTTTGAAAACATAAACGTAAATGTTGTTTCTTTCGGCTTTAAGCGTGGTGTACCACTCGATGCCGACTTGGTTTTTGATGTGCGTTTTCTGCCAAATCCGTTCTACATTTCTGAGCTTAAAGAGCTTACAGGGCTTGACAAGCGTGTAAGCGGATACGTTTTAGACAGTGACCTTACCAAAACCTTCTTGGAAAAACTCTATGATATGATTAAATTTCTTCTTCCTCTTTATATCAAAGAAGGTAAAAACCGTATCGTTATAGCAATCGGATGTACAGGTGGTAAGCACCGCTCGGTAACTGTCGCAGAAGAACTGGCAGGCTTTTTGAAAGAAAAAAATTATTATACTGTTGTAAAACATAGGGATATCGCACTATAACCTATTGCCTGACGGCATAAACTAAAATATTATAACGTAGGGAATGCATTTATGCATTCCGAAAAACAAATGGATTTGTTCTCTACAAAGGGTGTCGTATTGGCATACTCTAAAAGACAGTAATATTATAAGGCTGAACGATTAATTTCGTTCAGCCTTTTTTGTAGGGGCAATTCACGAATTGCCCGTTTTATAAGGTCTTAGGATTATCCTAAATATTGCGGAAAATGCGATACATTTTCCCACTTGTTACAGTACCGGACATTATTTTTTAGATAATCTTGCTTCAGCAATACACGGAAATGACTTCATTGCATTTGATACAGCTGTTGTTCCGATGGTGTTCAAAAATTCTACATCAATTTTCAATAATTTAACACTTTCAACCGAAACATCAAAATTTGTTGACTTCATACCATATGACACTGCAGGAGAAGTATATAGCAACTTTCCATCGCCATAAATTTTTATTACCGAATTTCCAACTCTTGTATTTTCACTTTCTTTATGAGATATTGTTCCGCAGAAAGACTTATATTGACCATTGAGAAAATATGATATACTTTCATTACATTCAAATGAACCATCTTTATTCTCCGTCGTACCCCCTGTATTTCCTAAATAATCATAAAGTTCAAACATAATTCCTCTATCAAATTTCGTATCATCCGACATTTTTGTGTTCTCCGGCAAAGCGGAAAATGAATTTCCAATAGCACTATATTCATAATCAACATATCCCATCTGGTCTAACCAATCATAGTTTTTACTGCCTAATATAACGGTGCTTGTCTGTGCTTCCCAGTCAACCTCTTTATCAAATGCTTTTGCTATTGCTCTTACGGGCAAATATGTAGTTCCATTGTAAATAAACGGTTCAACCGCATTACCATTTACATCAGTTGGTTGATACTCTTTACCATCAATTAAAATCTTAATGCTATCATAAATAACATTAATAGTTTCAGATACTTGCTTTGCAAACGCCACTCCACTTGTCAGTATTGTTCCAATAAGCATACCTGCAATTAATCCTTGTAATCTTTTTTTCATTTTGCTTTACCTCCAAAAATTTAATTTTAATATTATTATACTCAATCTTTGAGTATAAGTCAATACTCAATTTATGAGTATGATATTCTTTTCTTGGAATGTCAAAATAGGAGTGTTGATATTATGGATTATAGAACAAGGATAAGAAATTTGAGAGAAGATAACGATTACACACAATCATATATAGGTACACTATTACAAAAATCTCAACAGGGATATAACCATATTGAAATAGGCAGAGCAGAATTGAAAATAGAAGATTTAGCTATCTTATGTAAATTGTATAATGTTTCTGCTGATTACATTATCGGACTAATACAAACTCCCAAAAGTTATGACAGATAATATGAATCTCTCAAAACGGAAACCAACAAGATTAAAAGGGTATGATTATAGTACACCAGGGGCATATTTTATTACAATCTGCGTAAAAGACAGAAAACAACTGTTGTCTAAAATCGTAGGGGCGGATAGCCACATCGTCCCGAAAAACTATTTGTCAAATTGTGGTTTGATATGTGATAAATATATTAATAACATAAATAACAAATACGAAAATGTAACAGTTGATAAATATGTTATAATGCCAAATCATATTCATTTGATTATCTTTCTTCACGGGACGATGAAGGCATCGTCCCCTACAAAGAACATTGAAACCATAATTCGTTCCTTTAAAACACTGGTTACAAAAGAAATCGGTTATTCCATTTGGCAACGTTCATATCACGACCACATAATTCGCGGTGAAAAAGATTATCAAAAGATATGGGAATACATAAATACAAACCCTTTAAAATGGGAATCAGATTGTTTTTATAATAGCGAAACGGAGCCGTGATTTTCACGGCTCCGTTTACTGTCCTTATGAGTCCATCTCTTAATCGATGCCCTTTTTTTCTTTACTTTTTTTATTTCACGTGATATAATATTTTTGGTTATATTAATCCATTTAAAAAAGGAGAAAAAGATATACTCAGATGAGATATACAATTGACAAGAATGCAAAAGAAACTGCATATTTGCAGTTATATAAGCTAATTCGCAGGGATATAACAGACGGAGTTTACAAGTACGGTGCAAAGCTTCCATCCAAGCGGAATTTAGCATTAGAGGCAGGTGTGAGCGTAATTACGGTAGAGCACACCTTTAATATTCTTTGCGACGAAGGCTACATTGAGCCTAAAGAGCGCAGTGGCTACTATGTAATTTATAAAAGCGGTGAGCTATACTCCTCTCCCGAATCCGAAGAAAGAGAAATTTCACTTAGTCAAAAGCACCACACGAGTGAGGAAAGCTTTCCTTTTTCCGTACTTTGTAGAACTATGCGCTACGTTTTATCTGCACGAGCCGAAGAGATTCTTCTAAAATCGCCCAATCTTGGAAGTCCTGAGCTTAGGAAAGCAATTTCGTTATACCTTTTAAGAAGTAAAGGAATGAACGTTTTACCCGAGCAGATTGTAATCGGGTCAGGCGCAGAATATTTGTACAGTTTGATAGTACAACTCTTGGGAAGAAATGTAATTTTCGGACTTGAAAACCCGTCGTACGAAAAAATTCACAGCGTATATTTAGCAAACGGTGCAAAATGTGAATTTTTGAAAATGGGCAAAAACGGTATCAAAAGCGCAGAGCTTGAAAAGACTAAAGCAAACGTTTTGCACGTCACACCCTTTAACAGTTTCCCGAGTGGAATAACCGCAACGGCATCAAAGCGAATGGAGTACATTAAGTGGGCAAAAGAGCGAGGCGGAATTATCATCGAAGACGATTTCGATTCAGAATTTACGGTTTCAACCAAAAATGAGGACACAGTTTTTTCTTTAGAGCCTCACAAAACCGTCATATATATAAACACCTTTTCAAAAACCATTGCCCCGTCTGTGAGGGTCGGATATATGGTGCTCCCAAAAGAGCTTATGAACACATTTTTAAGCAAAATAGGCTTTTATTCCTGCACAGTTCCCGTTTTTGAGCAGTTCGTTTTAGCCGAGCTTTTAAACAACGGTGATTTTGAAAGGCACATTAACAGAATCAGAAGAAAAAGACGCCAAAAAAGACTGGAGGGTGAAAAATGAGTGTTTTTGCTCCCGATTATTATAAAGATTTTAAGTGCATAGCCTCCCTCTGCCGTCACAACTGTTGCATTGGCTGGGAGATAGATATTGACAAAAAAACGATGAAAAAATATGAAAATACAAAAGGCAATTTTAAAAAAAGACTTGATGAAAGCATCACAGAAACAGACGGCACAAATCACTTTATTTTAGGCGAAAACGAGCGTTGTCCTTTTTTAAATAATAACAATCTTTGCGACATAATTTTAAATTTGGGCGAGGATAATTTATGCCAGATTTGTGCTGACCATCCCAGATTTATGAATTTTTACGAAGAGCGTGAAGAAATCGGGCTTGGACTTAGCTGCGAAGAAGCAGCAAGGCTTATAATCACAAAAAAAGATAAAACTAAAATCGTGCCTCTTGATAACTCAAAAGCAGAAGATAGTTTTTTTGTAAATTACCGCAATAAGCTTTTTTCCATCGCCCAAAACCGTGAAAAAACGGTTGTAGAGCGTGAAAAAGAGCTTTTAGCCGAGATTGATGCTCGTTTTATCGAAACTTCGTGGAAAAAATGGGAAGAAATTTTTTCTTCTCTTGAAATACTCGACCCAAACTGGAAAAATTACATATCGCTCATCGGAAAAGATGTGCCCGAGCCTGTTTTCGCTGACTTTGAAATACCATTTGAACAACTGCTCTGCTATTTTTTATTCAGACACTCAGAGCCTGCTTTTTTATTTGGCGACTTTAAAGAAACCGTTATGTTTTCGGTTTTAAGCGTAAGAATAATACGAAAAATCTTTTCAGCTAAAATTTATGCGCAAAAAAGAGCTGATATTTCCACACTTTTAGAAATAATACGTATGTATTCCTCCGAAATTGAATACTGCGAAGAAAATACAGACAAATTGTTTGATTTACTATAAATTTTTACACTTTTTACTAATAAAAGTTTGCATTTTACAATAAAATATGATATAATCAATAAAATGTAGAAGTATTTAAAAAAAATCCGATGAAATGGGGGTTGCTTTTATGATAAAGGCTCCGCGAGGAACACATGATGTGCTGCCTCAAGAGGTATATAAATGGCAGGCGGTTGAAAAGAAGATAAGGGAGCTGTGTAAGGATTTTGCTTACGCAGAAATAAGAACTCCCATGTTTGAGCATACAGAGCTTTTTGAGCGTGGTGTTGGTGAAACCACCGACGTTGTTCAAAAGGAAATGTATACATTTTTAGACAAGGGTGACAGAAGTATTACGCTTCGACCCGAGGGAACGTCGCCTGTTGTTAGAAGTTTTGTTGAAAATTCGCTTTACGCTCTTCCACAGCCTACTAAGCTTTACTACATTTCGGACTGTTTCCGTTATGAAAAGCCACAGGCAGGCAGACTCCGTGCTTTTCACCAGTTTGGTGTTGAGGTTTTCGGTGCAGAAGGTGCTCAAATTGACGCAGAAGTTATTTCAATGGCAATGATGCTCTTTAAGCGTTTCGGCGTAACAGGCATTGAGCTTAACATTAACTCTATCGGCTGTCCGACTTGCCGAAAGGTGTATAATGAAGCTTTAAAGGAATATTTTAAGCCTCACTTAGATGACCTTTGCGAAACCTGCCGTGGAAGATATGAAAAAAATCCGCTTAGAATTTTAGACTGTAAGTCACCTGAATGTAAAGAGATTTATAACTCTGCTCCCGTGCTTTTAGACCATATCTGTCCTGATTGTTTGGAGCATTTTGAACAACTCAAAAAGTATCTTGACATTATGGGCATAAAGTACAGCGTTGACCCGACTATTGTAAGAGGTCTTGATTATTATACAAAGACCGTTTTTGAAATCGTTTCTAAAAATATCGGCGCCCAGGGCACAGTTTGCGGCGGCGGCAGATATAACGGACTCGTTTCCGAGCTTTCAGGCCCCGAGGTTCCGGGCGTTGGCTTCGGTCTTGGTATTGAGCGTCTGCTCCTTACACTCGATAATTTAGGAATTGAGCTTGAAAATGACAATAAGGTTGATGTTTTTGTTGCATCAATCGGCGAAAATGCAGATATCTTCGTGCAAAAGCTTGTTTACGATTTAAGAAACGCAGGCGTTAAGGCTGAGCGTGATTATTTGGGAAGAAGCGTAAAAGCACAGATGAAATACGCAAATAAAATAGGTGCTCATTTTTCATTCGTTTTGGGTGATGATGATATTTCATCAAACAAAGCAGTTGTTAAAAACATGGAAACAGGTGAACAGGAAGAGGTTTCCTTAGACAAAATATGCGAATACTTCACAAAGTGAACGGAGGAAAAATATAAATGGAAAACTTACAAGGTTTAAAAAGAACGCATATGTGCGGAGAGCTTTCACTCGCCGATAAAGGTAAAACAGTTACCGTTATGGGCTGGGCGCAGTTCTACCGTAACTTAGGCGGTGTTATATTTGTTTATTTAAGAGATAGAAGCGGTATCGTTCAGCTTGTTTTTAATGCAGAAAACAACAAAGAGCTTTTTGAAAAAGCAGATACCATCAGAAGTGAGTTTGTCTTAGCCGCTGTCGGTGAGGTTTTAGAGCGTGACGCTTCAAACATCAACGACAAGGTTTCAACAGGTCAGATTGAAATTAAAGTCGAAGAGCTCAGAATTTTATCAAAAGCTGAAACTCCTCCGATTTATATTGAAGAAGACAGCGATGTTCGTGAAGAAGTTCGCTTAAAATACAGATATCTTGATTTAAGAAGACCCGATATGCAGCGCATAATGCAGACACGTCACAAAATCTGCAAGCTTGCAAGAGATTATTTTGATGAAAACGGCTTTTTGGAGATTGAAACACCAATTCTTACCAAGTCAACTCCCGAAGGCGCAAGAGATTACCTCGTGCCGAGCCGTGTGCATCCCGGAAAATTCTATGCACTCCCCCAATCACCTCAGCAGTATAAACAGCTTCTTATGATTTCGGGTATGGACAGATATTTCCAGATTGCAAAATGTTTCCGTGACGAAGACCTGCGTGCTGACCGTCAGCCTGAATTTACACAGATTGACCTTGAAATGTCTTTCGTAAACGTTGATGACGTTATCGAAATGAATGAAGGCTTTATGAAAAAGATATTTAAGGAAATTTTAGGAAAAGATATTACTCTTCCGCTTCCGAGAATTACTTATAAAGAGGCTATGGAGCGTTTTGGTTCTGATAAGCCTGACACTCGCTTTGGCTTAGAGCTTGTAAATATTTCAGACTGCGTAAAGGATTGCGGATTTAAGGTTTTTGCTGACACCATTAAAAATGGCGGTTCTGTTCGTGCAATTAACTGCAAGGGCGGAAACGAAAAACTTTCCCGTCGTGATTTAGACGCACTCGGCGAATTTGTTAAAACCTACCGTGCAAAAGGTTTAGCATGGATGAACGTTTGCGAAAACGAATTAAAATCACCTATCGCTAAATTCTTAACACAGGAAGAAATTGACAGCATCTTAAATACAATGGGTGCTGAAGTCGGTGACATCATTATGATTGTTGCAGACCGTGACCAGATTGTGTTTGACGCTCTCGGTGCTCTTCGTTTAGAGCTTGCTAAACGCTTTGAGCTTACAGATAAAGATACTTTCGACTTACTTTGGGTTACAGAGTTCCCGCTTTTAGAGTATGCCGAAGACGAAGGTCGTTTTGTTGCAAAACACCACCCCTTCACCTCACCTATGGATGAAGATATTCACCTGTTAGATGACCATGCTGAAGACGTTCGTGCTAAAGCTTATGACCTCGTATTAAACGGAACAGAGCTTGGCGGTGGTAGCGTTAGAATATTTAACACAGACCTTCAGCAGAAGATGTTTGAAACAATCGGCTTTACAAAAGAAGAGGCTTGGAACCGTTTCGGTTACTTTATGGATGCTTTCCGTTACGGAACACCTCCGCACGGCGGAATGGCTTATGGTCTCGACAGACTTGTTATGCTCCTTACAGGTCGTGATTCTATCCGTGACGTTATTGCCTTCCCGAAGGTTAAGGACGCATCAGAAATTATGACAAGTGCGCCCGGCGAGGTTGATAACGTTCAGCTTAAAGAGCTTTCTATAAAGATGGATATTTGTGAGGAATAAATTTAAAAATTTATTTACAATTTAAACACAATCTTTACACAATTATATTATATACTTAAAAAGTATAGGGCTTAATTTACTATGCGTTTCATGCCAGAGGTATGAAACGCATAAGTGTACATATGAAAAAATAAAGAGAGGAGATTTTTGCGTGATTGAAATAAGAAATCTTACGAAAAAATATGGCGACAAGCTCGCAGTTGACAATATTTCATTTAACGTTGCAAAAGGCGAAATTTTGGGCTTTTTAGGTCCAAACGGCGCCGGAAAATCTACAACTATGAATATGCTTACGGGATATTTGTCCCTTTCATCCGGAAGCATAAAAATTGACGGCTTTGACATTTTAGATAACCCCGTTGAAGCAAAGGCTAAGGTGGGATATTTACCCGAGCATCCGCCCCTTTATCTTGATATGACGGTTAAGGAATACTTAGACTTTGTATACGATTTAAAAAAGGTTACAGAAAACCGTGACGAGCATCTGAATAAAATTATGGATACCGTTAAAATTTCAGATGTTAAAAACCGTGTGATTTCAAACCTTTCAAAAGGCTACAAACAGCGTGTGGGTATTGCTCAGGCAATGATTGGAAACCCCGAGGTGCTTATTTTAGACGAGCCTACCGTCGGTCTTGACCCAAAACAGATTATCGAAATAAGAGATGTTATCAAAAAGCTTGGAAGAGAGCATACTGTAATACTTTCCTCTCACATTTTGCAGGAGGTAAATGCAATCTGCGAGCGTGTTATCATTATAAATAAAGGTAAGCTCGTTGCAAGCGACACTCCCGAAAACTTAGGCCGTGCACTTTCAAACGAAAACAAATTCCAAATGAGAATTGCAGGTAAAGAGCGTGATATTTTAGATGCTCTTGAAAATATTACTGGCATAAAATACGTAAAATCGCTCGGCAAAAAGGAAGAGGGAACGATTGATTTTATCATCGAGTCCGAGCCTGAAAAAGACGTAAGACGTGACATCTTCTTTAGCTTAGCAGATGCTAAATGTCCGATTCTTTCTATGCAGAATATGGCGCTTTCATTAGAAGAGGTATTCTTAACTGTAACCAAAAGTGCTGAAAGCGGAATGGAGTTAGTATCCGACATAAACGAAGAAGAAATTGAAATAGTCGGCGCTAAAAACACCAAAGACGAAGAGGAGGAAAAAGTCGATGAAGGCAATATTTAAGCGTGAGATTAAAAGCTACTTTAAATCTCCTATCGGATATATATTTTTAGCCGCATTTATGTTTTTTGCATCACTTATGTTTGTTTTTATTAACCTTTCGGCGCAAACGGCATCAATGAGCGGATTTTTCCAGAATATCAGTATGATTTTCGTATTTGTTATCCCTGTTCTTACTATGAGAACTATGTCAGAAGAAAGAAAGAGCAAAACCGACCAGTTGCTTCTTACCGCACCCGTTAAAATTACGGATATCGTGCTTGGAAAGTTTTTTGCGGCGGCTTCCGTTCTTTTAATTGGATTTTTAGCAATTTTAAGCTACATTTTTATTTTAAAACTTTACGGAAATCCTGCAGTTGCTGAAATTATGGTTGGCTTTTTGGGTCTGTTTTTAATGGGACTTTTATATGTTGCAATCGGCATTTTTATGTCAAGCATAACCGAAAGTCAGGTAATTGCCGCAGTTTCAACCTTTGGCGTTTTGTTCTTTATCTGGTTTTTAGGTCTTATCGGACTCAGCTTTTCTTCTGTTTTAACAGGCGCACTTTCTTGGCTCGGAAAAGCTCTTGACTGGATTTTGGGCTTTATATCGGTAAATCAGAGATTTTATGATTTTACTGTCGGAACACTTAATTTTGTTCCCGTTTTCTACTTTGTAAGTTTAACCGCTCTTTTCATCTTCCTGTCAATTCAGGTTGTTGAAAAAAGACGCTTTAAGTAGGAGGTAGCAAAATGAAAAACAAGAAAAATTTTCGTTACAGCGTAAACGCAAATACGCTTATAATCGGTGCAATTGTAATTGTTCTTCTTTTAAATTCAATTTTAATTGCGTTAAATGACAAAATTTCGCTCCAGCTTGACTTTACCTACGATGAAATCTTTAAGCTGACAGACGAAACAAAGGAAATTGTTTCAAAAATCGATGAAGATGTTGAAATTTTAATGATTACCGACGGTTCGGACACCGAAATGTATTCGCTCGTCAGAAACATTTTGGATAAATACACTCAGGAAAACTCAAAAATTAGTTTTTCGGAAATAAACTACGTAAAAAATCCTATTGAGATTAAGCCGTATTTAGACGAAATGCCGACAATGCAGCTTGGCTCGCTCATTTTAAAGAGCGCAGGTAAGCACGAGATTGCAAACTCTAAGGATTTCTTTACAAACAACAGCCAAAGTAATGTTGAGCGTGTTGTAACAGGTAAGCTTGCAAACTTTATGGATGAATACACAATTTCAGAAATTATGCTCACCTCAGGTCACGGCGAAGCCGCTATGACAAGTGCAAACGCTATTTTTGAAATGGAAGGCTACAAAACTGTAAGCTTTGATTCTCTTACCGAAAATTTCCCCAAAGATGCTAACTCACTCGTTATCATTTGCGCTCCGCAGAAGGATTTTGGTGCAGAAGAAATCGACAAGCTCGATAAATATTTAGATAACGGCGGAAACGTGCAGATTTACTTTGACCCATATCACACAGGCGAAGATTTAACCAAGCTTGAAAGCTATTTAGCAGAAGAATGGGGAATTGTAAGAAGTAAAAACGTTGTTTTTGACACACAAGGCATCGAAGGAAGCCAGTATTTGCTTGCAGAGCTTGGCGACCATGAAATTGTTAAACCCTTAAAAGAGGGACAAAAAAGGGTTGCATACATTCCTGCAAACCCGATTGAAATTTCGGACACTCTCCCCGTTTATGTTGAAGCAGGCGCACTTTTAACAACTTCAAACAGCGCATATTCTGCTACTATGGAAGAAATTACTGCAAACGCATACCAAAAACCGTCAGATTCTGAAAAAGGCAAAATTAACCTCGTTGTTGCAGCAACTCGCAAAAACTATGACTTAGACGGAAAAGAAACAACAGGAAAGCTTTTGGTAAGCGGAACGGCTGAAACCTTTAACTCAATTGTCAGCGATACCCGTTTTGCAAACGAGGATTTACTTTTAAATACTATCGGCTGGATGAAGGGAAACAGTGCAAACATTTCTATCCGTGCAAAAATTCTTCCCTCAGGTCAGCTTATGCTCGAAAGAAATCAGTTCTGGAGCTGGTTTGTGGTTTTAGTTGTTATAATTCCTGTTCTATTGCTTGCTGCAGGTCTTACTGTATTTGTAAAACGCAGATACAAATAATTGTTTTTTCTAAAAAACGATTGCATAATGCAAAAAAAAATTATATAATATAAAATAGTAGACAATTACCGCTAAATTTGTTACTTATATATTGGAGGGGAAACGATGTTTAACTTCGGACAAGACATTGGCATAGACTTAGGTACTGCTACCGTTATAGTTTATGTCAAAGGAAAAGGTATAGTTTTAAAAGAGCCTTCTGTTGTTGCAATCGATACAAACACAGGTAAGGTTTTAAAGGTCGGAATTGAAGCTCAGGATATGATAGGCAGAACACCCGGAAATATCGTAGCTATCCGTCCTCTTCGTGACGGCGTTATTTCTGATTATGACACAACAGAAAAAATGATGAAATATTTTCTTAAAAAGGTATGCAAGGGCAGCTTCTTTAAGCCGCGTGTAATGGTTTGCGTGCCAAGCCAGGTTACAGAGGTTGAAGAGCGTGCCGTAAAAGAGGCTACAATGGCAGCAGGTGCTAAAAAGACTCGCATTATTGAAGAGCCGATTGCAGCTGCTATCGGTGCAGGTCTTGATATTGCCAAGCCCTTTGGTCATTTAATCGTTGATATCGGCGGCGGAACTGCGGATGTTGCCGTTATCTCGCTCGGCGAAATCGTTGTAAGCAATTCAATTAAGGTTGCAGGCGATAAATTTGACGAAGCAGTTGTTAAATACATCAGAAAGAAATATAATATGATGATTGGTGACAGAACCGCCGAGGAATTAAAGATTGAAATCGGTTGTGTGTATCCAAGAACCTCCCCTGTTTCTATGGAGGTTAAGGGAAGATGCTTAATTACAGGTCTTCCTAAAATCATCACCGTTACATCAGATGAAATGCTTGAAGCTTTAGAAGAATGTGCTACTCAAATCGTTGACGCAGTTCGCTTAGTGCTTGAAAAAACACCTCCCGAGCTTGTTGGCGATATCAGTTCAAACGGAATTTTACTCACAGGCGGCGGAAGCCTCATTTACGGTCTTGATAAATTAATCAGCCGTGAAACAGGTCTTGAGGTTTATATCGCTGAAGATGCCGTGCTTTGCGTAGCTAAAGGAACAGGCTCGTCACTTAGCTATATGGACCACTTTGAGCAGGACAGCGTAAGTAAATCAAGAAGATAAGGAGAAGCCTGATGCTTGACATAACAGAAATTCAGAAAATCATTCCGCACAGATACCCGTTTTTATTGGTTGATAAAATCATTGAAATGGAGCCGGGTGTCAGTGCCGTTGGAATAAAGAATGTAACTGTAAATGAGCCGTTTTTTCAGGGTCATTTCCCCGGACAACCCATAATGCCCGGTGTTTTGATTGCAGAGAGCCTCGCTCAAGTCGGAGCTTGTGCAATTCTTGCTCTTCCTGAAAACGAAGGTAAAATCGGCGTTTTTACAGGGATTAATAACTTTAAATTCAGAAAACAGGTGGTTCCCGGCGACGTGCTTACGCTAAAAGCTGAGCTTACCGCATTCAGACGCGGTATGGGCAAGGCAAACGTTGAAGCAACTGTTGACGGAAAAATTGCCGCAGCAGGCGAAATAAGCTTTGCTATAATTGAAAACAAATAAATAAATTATATAACAATCAAATAACACTACATCTTTTACTACTTGGAGGTAATTAAAAATGAACAATCTTAAAGCAGGTTTTGCACGTGTAAACATCAATCCCCCTATGGGAATACACATAAGAGGATATTTTAAGGTGCGTCTGGCTGAGGCAATTTTAGATGACCTTGAAATAAACGCTTTGGCTTTAGAGCTTGGCGACACAAAAACTCTTCTTTTAAGCATCGACCACTGCGGTATCGGACAAGACCTTTCTATGGAATTCAGAAAAGCTGCAAGCGCATCAACAGGTATTCCTACTGAGAATATTATCATCGCTGCAACTCATACTCACACAGGTCCTGCTCTTTTACTTGAAACAGAAGACGAGCTTATTAAGGAATACACCGCTTTCGTTAAAAAGAGATTTGCAGACGTTGCAAAATTTGCAATTGACGATTTAAAACCCGCTAAAATGGGATTTGGAAAAGGCACAGCTCCGAACGTTGCATTCGTTCGCCGCTATGTTATGAAAGACGGCAGCTTAAAAACCAACCCCGGCGTAAACAATCCTGATATTGTTCGTCCTGTTGGCGATACCGACGAAAGCGTAAACGTTTTAAGATTTGACCGTGAGGGTGCAGACTCTATCGTTTTTGTTAACTTTGCAAACCACCCCGACGTTGTTGGCGGATCCAAAATTTCAGCTGACTGGCCGGGATTACTCAGAACAAACGTTGAAAAAATCCTTGATAATACAAAATGTATCTTCTTTAACGGCGCTCAGGGCGATGTTAACCACGTAAATGTTCATCCAAAGGGCGGCGACCTCAACGGAATGTTTATGGATTTTGATGATGTTTCAAGAGGATATTCTCACGCACAGTACATAGCTCGTGTTGTAACAGGCGGCGTACTTCAGGCTTTTGATAAGGTTGAATATATCGATGTAGACACCTTAAAATCTGAGCAGAGAGTAATTGATGTTCCATCAAACAAAGCTGACCCCAAAGACCTTCCCGAAGCTCATCGCATAAATGACCTTCACAATGCAGGAAAAGACCACGAGCTTCCCTATGAAGGTATGATGCTTACAACAGTAGTTGCAGAAGCAGGAAGAATGGTGCGCTTAGAAAACGCTCCCGATACCTTTAATATGACACTTTCTGCTATGATTATCGGTCCTGTTGCAATTATCGGTATCCCCGGCGAGCCATTTTCAGGTATCGGCTTTGGTCTTAAAGCAACAGAAGGGTATAAAATGATACTCCCCTGCTGCTTATCTAACGGTTCTGAAGGATATTTCCCGATGCAGGATTCATACGACGAGGGCGGATATGAAGCAAGAAGCTCAAGATTTAAAGCAGGCGTTGCAGAATATATTATTGAGCAAGGTAAGGATTTGCTTACAAAACTTAAGTAAAAATAATAACGTAAACAAAGCCATCTATAAAGATGGCTTTGTTTGTAAGATTTATCGGAGGCAAAAAAAATGAAACTCGACGGACTTAAAATCAACTTTTTAGGCGACAGTATTACACAAGGCGTCGGTGCAAGCGGACCTGACAGTCTTTATCACGCAATATTAAAAAAAGAAGTAAATTTAAAAGAAGCTAAAAACTACGGCATAAGTGCTACCCGCTACGCTCTTCAAAAGGGCACACCCGAGCGCCCGAAGGATGACTTTGTTGACGTTAACTCTTTCTCAGAAAGATTTGACCAAATGGATGATGACGCCGACATCGTTGTAGTTTTTGGCGGAACAAATGACTATGGACACGGTGATGCTCCACTCGGCGGTTTTGACGACAGAACTCCCGACACTTTTTACGGTGCTTGTCACTATCTTTTTTCAGGTCTTGTAAAAAAATATCTCGGAAAACCTGTTGTGATTATGACCCCTCTTCACAGAGTCGGAGAAACCAAAAATACAGGAGCAATAAATAAGTCACGTGGCTATGGAACGCTCAAGGAATATGTAAATATCATAAGAGAGGTTGCAGAGTTTTACTCTCTCCCCGTTTTAGACCTTTATGCTACGAGCGGTCTTCAGCCTGAAATTCCCGAAATAATGGAAAAATATATCCCCGACGGACTTCATCCAAACGATAACGGTCACGAAGTCATAGCACGTAAATTAAAACAATTTTTAGAGCTTTTGTAATCAAACCTACATACGAAAGAGGTAAGAAATATGAGCAAAATGCCAAAATTTGCAAAAAATGCGCTTATTACAGCCTTTATATTATGTACGTGTTTTGTTTGTTGTTTGATTATACAAAGCCTTTTTCACAACACATCGTTAGTTCCTACAATATTTGTTTTGGGAGTATTTGTAACCGCTTTTATAACCAAAGGGTATATTTATGGCATTATTGCATCACTCATAAGCGTAATTGCGGTAAATTTTGCTTTTACGTTTCCCTTTTTCGCTTTTGACTTTACCATACCAGAAAATATACTTTCAGCTATTATTTTATTTGTTGTTTCGTGGATAACCTGCGGTCTTTCCGCACAAATTGCAAGTCAGGAGGCTTTAAAGGCAGAAAGTGAAAAGGAGCGAATGAGGGCAAACCTTTTAAGAGCCGTTTCGCACGACCTGCGCACTCCGCTTACAACCATATACGGCTCAACTTCGGCACTTTTGGAAAACTACGGTAGTTTTAGCGATGAGCAAAAAACAAAAATTCTAAAAGGCATCCAGGAAGATGCACAGTGGCTGAGCAGAATGGTTGAAAATCTGCTTTCTATTACAAAGCTTGCTGACGGAAACGTAAAAATAATAAAAACCGACACCGTTTTAGACGAATTGTTAGACTCGGTGCTTGTAAAATTTGCAAAAAGGTATCCCGAGCAGAATGTAAGTATTTCAATGCCCGAGGAATTTACCATAATTCCTATGGATGCCTTGCTCATTCAGCAGGTAATAATTAACATTTTAGATAATGCGGCTCAGCACGCTAAGGGTATGACAAAGCTTTCTTTAAAGGTTTACACCTCAAGAAAAAAAGCGCTTTTTGAAATAAGTGATGACGGTTGCGGAATAACTCCCGAGAAGCTGAAAACTATTTTTTCGGGATACTGTGCATCTTGCGAAATGCCATCTGACGGCACAAAAAATAATGCAGGTATCGGTCTTTCTGTTTGTGCTTCAATTATAAAGGCGCACGGCGGAGAAATTTTTGCCGAAAACTTGGCAAAAGGCGGATGCGCTTTCCGTTTTACCTTACCGATGGAGGATAGCTACGATGAGCAACAACAAATATAAAATTCTTATTATAGAAGATGAAAAACACATAAACAATCTTTTGGAAACTCTTCTCCAGACAAACGGCTATAAGGTTATAAGTGCTGAAAACTGTGCAGGCGGAAAAATGCTTTTTTCATCGCATAATCCCGACCTTGTAATCTTAGACCTCGGTCTTCCCGATGCTGACGGTATGACTTTTTTAAAAGATATAAGAAAGGATTTTCACACTCCTGTAATCGTGCTTTCTGCAAGAACAGATGAAAAGGACAAGGTTTTAGCTCTTGATTTTGGAGCAAACGATTACATAACAAAGCCGTTTGGTGCGGCTGAGTTCCTTGCACGTGTGCGTTCCACGCTTAGAAATTCACGTATTCACGCCGATTCTTTAGATTACAGCGAAGAAAAATTCGTTTCAGGCGGTCTTTTAATTGACTATGACGCAAGGCGTGTTTTTGTAGACGGAGGCGAAGTAAAGCTCACGCAAACCGAATATAATATCATCACTACTCTTTCACGCCATCCCGGCAAGGTTATGACTTATACGGCAATTATCCGTGCAATATGGGGCTATAATGACTTAAACAGTACAAAAAAGCTTCAGGTAAATATGGCAAACATACGAAAAAAATTCGGTGCAAAGCCGGGCAAGCCTAATTATATTGAAAATGAGCTCGGTGTGGGTTACAGAATGTGCGAACGTGATGACTAAATTTTTTAAAATAAGTAAATAATGACTAATAAGGGTTGTAGCAAAATGAAAAATTTTCTACAACCCTTTTTCTTAACCGCATCTTAGCCAACTTTATATTATAATATAAAATGGGTTAAATAAGAGAATATTGACTAATTCAAGAAATGAGGTAATTATGCGAAAGACAAAAATTATTTGTACAATCGGTCCTGCGTGCGAAAACGAGGAAACCTTAACGCAGATGTGCCTAAACGGCATGAATGTTGCAAGACTTAACTTTTCCCACGGCACGCACGAAGACCACAAAGCAAAAATTGATTTGGTAAAAAGAGTGCGCGAAAAGCTTGGCGCTCCAATCCCGATTATGCTCGACACAAAAGGTCCTGAGTACAGGATAAAAACCTTTGAAAACCAAAAAATCACGCTTTCAGAGGGTGATACCTTTACCTTTACGACAAAGGATGTTGAAGGAAACAACGAAAGAGTGTCGGTAAACTACAAGCACCTGCCCGAAGAGCTTTCAACAGGTGACACCATTATGGTAAACAACGGGCTTGTAAAATTTGAGGTTACAAAAATTCTTCCCGAAGACGTAATCTGCACAGTTACGGCAGGAGGCGTGCTTTCTGACCGTAAAAGTATGAACTTTCCAAACAAGGTGCTCCTTCACGAATATTTAAGCGACCACGATAAAAGCGACTTGCTTTTTGGCATAGAAAACGGCATTGATTTCGTTGCGGCATCTTTTGTTTCTTCCAAAAAAGATGTTGACGCAGTTCGTACTTTTCTTAATGAAAACGGCGGAAGCGACATTGATATTATCGCAAAAATTGAAAACCGAGCAGGTGTTGACAATATTGATGAAATCTGCGAGGTGGCTGACGGAATAATGGTTGCGCGCGGCGATTTGGGCGTTGAAATCCCATTTGTAGAAGTTCCCTCCATTCAAAAATATCTTATTAAAAAATGCAGGCTCTTAGGAAAGCGTGTAATAACCGCAACAGAAATGCTTGAGTCTATGATTGTAAACATAAGACCGTCAAGAGCTGAAATTTCTGACGTTGCAAACGCAGTTTATGACGGCTCTTCTGCGATTATGCTCTCGGGCGAAACTGCCGCAGGCAAATATCCTGCAGAGGCTGTAAAAAATATGGCTGAAATTGCTGAATTTACAGAAAAACACATAGACTACAAGGCGTGGTTTTCGTCAACCGAATATAAAATCAAGAACATAATCGATGCAATTTCCCACGCAACTTGCGCAATGGCAATTGATGTAGATGCAAAATGTATCGTGGTAAACTCCTTATCTGGAAGCACAGTAAGAATGGTAAGCCGTTTTCGTTGCCCTGCTGATATTATAGGTGCTACAACCAATTTAAGAGCGTGGCGTCAGCTTAATATGAGTTGGGGCGTAACTCCCATTTTATGTGAGCAGTATCCCTCGCTTGATATTGTGTTTTATCAGGCGGAAATTCAGGCGAAAAAAATACTTTCACTTAAAAAAGGCGACAATATAGTTATGACGGGCGGTCAGATTAACGGACTTGTCGGAAATACAAATACAATAAAAGTTGAAGTAATAAAATAACATACGAGGTGAAGAAATGGACATTTTTAACGTACTAAATCTAATCGGCGGACTGTGTCTTTTCCTGTTCGGTATGAATGTAATGGGCGACAGCTTAGAGCGCAGAGCCGGAAGTAAGCTTAAAAACTTGCTTGCAAAGCTTACAAAAAACAAACTTACTGGATTTTTAACGGGTCTTGCGGTAACTGCAGTTATTCAAAGCTCTTCTGCTACAACAGTTATGGTGGTTGGCTTTGTAAACTCAGGTATCATGAGCTTAAAGCAGTCCATAGCGGTTATCATGGGTGCTAACATCGGTACGACTGTAACTGCGTGGGTTTTAAGCCTTGGCGGCATTTCAAGCGACAACATCTTTATGCAGCTTTTAAAGCCGACCTCGTTTACACCAATCCTTGCTTTAATCGGTACTGCATTTTTAATGTTCGGTAAAACAAGTAAGAAAAAGGACACAGGTTCAATTCTCTTAGGCTTTGCAACGTTAATGTTTGGTATGGATACAATGTCTGCTGCCGTTTCGGGTCTTCGTGACGTTCCTGCCTTCCAGAATTTATTTGTTACCTTTAAAAATCCGATTTTAGGTGTACTTGCAGGAGCAGTTTTAACCGCTATAATTCAGTCGAGTTCAGCCTCTGTCGGAATACTTCAGGCTCTTTCTTCAACGGGTCAGGTTTCCTTTGGTGCGGCAGTTCCGATTATCATGGGTCAGAACATCGGTACAACGGTGACTGCGCTTTTATCCTCATTTGGAACAAATAAAAACGCAAAACGTGCGGCAGTTGTACATCTTTGCTTTAATGCATTAGGTACAATTGCGTGGCTGACTATTTTTAGTATTATATCAGCGGTATTTAAACCTATGCTTTTAGATATGCCTGCAACACACCTTGGTATCGCAGTCGCACATTCAATTTTTAATGTTTTGTGTACGCTTCTTTTGCTTCCTGCTGCTAATCTTTTAGAAAAGCTTGCAATAAAGCTTGTTCCTGATACAAGCAAAAAGGAAACCAATGCAGAGCTTGACGAAAAGCTTTTAACAATCCCCACAGTTGCGCTTGACCGTTGTAACACGCTCGTTTGCGAAATGGCAACGCTTTCTGTTACCGCTTTAAAGAACAGCCTTAATATGCTAAATTCTTATGATGAAAAAATAGCAGAGGAAATCCGTGCATTTGAAGAAAAAGCAGACCACTATGAAGATATTCTCGGAACTTATCTTGTAAAGCTCAGCAGATATAAAATAAACGACGCCGACAGTGCGACAGTATCAAAGCTTTTAAAAGCTATTGGCGACTTTGAACGAATTTCCGACCATAGCGTAAACATTTTAGAGTCAGCAGAAGAGCTGAAAAATAAGGAAATTATCTTTACTCCTTCTGCTAAGAAAGAGCTTGATACGCTTTTAGATGCAGTGTCTGAAATTCTTACACTTTCATATCACGCTTTTACTAAAAATGACCTCTCCCCAGCTCACGATGTTGAGCCTTTAGAGCAGGTAATTGACGGTCTTAAAGCAAAAATGAGAAATATGCACATCTGTCGTTTAAAGGATGGCGATTGTTCAATAGAAGCAGGCTTTGTATGGGCAGACCTCATTACAAACCTTGAAAGAACTGCTGACCACTGCTCAAATATTGCCGCTTGTGTAATTGATTCTGCTGAGCAGAATATGAATATTCACTCTTCACTCCGCGCAATTAAAGAAGAAGATTCATATTACAAAGAAAAATTTGCTCTGTATAGTGAAAAATATTCGATATAGTAAAAAATTTTAAAAAAACTATTGACAAATAAAAAAACAAATGATATAATCTTTTAAAACGCTGTGATGCGGAATAGTATGCATTTTTATTTACCTTTAAGAGAGATGTCGGTTGGTGCAAGACATTGGAAATATTTTGCAGAACTCACCGCGGAGCGGTTGCCGTGAAAATTTAAAGTAGGGGCAAACGGGAACTCCCGTTACAGAGTTAAGATGTGTTGGCATCTAAGGGCACCGTTTCGGTGAAAAAGAGTGGTACCGCGGAAGGTTAAATTAGGTTTTAACGTTTTCGTCTCTTTGAATTGACAATGAGACGGAAACGTTTTTTTGTTGATTGATACAATTTTTATATAGCAATCGGAAGGAGAACAAAAATGAAAAGAATTAACATTACAGACATTACACTTAAAAAGCTTTCACAGGACCGTGAAGTTTCGCTTCTGTTCCGTGAAAAAACTGCAATCGCAGCTTGCGCCGACTCTTTGGGCGTTGATGCAGTAGAGCTTGCTCCCATAAAAAACACCCGTGAAGATACGATTATTTATAAAACTATCACTCAAAACATAAGCTCTGCTAAAGTTGTAATTCCTGTTGGATTTACTAAGGAAGATGTAGATATAGCCTATGAGTGCATAAAAGATGCAAAATTCCCCCGTCTTCAGGTAGAGCTTCCCGTTTCTACCGTGCAGATGGAGTACATATATCATTTAAAAGCAGATAAAATGCTTGAAAAAATCGCTGAACTCACCGCTTACGCTAAAACACTCTGCGATGACATTGAATTTGCAGCACTCGATGCAACAAGAGCTGACGTAGATTTCCTTATAAACGCTGCAAAAGAAGCAAAATCAAACGGCGCAAATATAATTACAATCTGCGATGATGCAGGAATTTCTCTTCCTGAGGAAATTGCAGAGCTTGCAAAAAGTGTAAAAGATGCGGTTGATACAAGCGTTTACGTTCAGGTTTCAGACCATATTTCTATGGCAGTTGCTTCGGCAATCGCTGCAATAAACGCAGGTGCTGACGGTCTTAAATGCGCTATGGCATCAAAAGATGCTCTTATCTTAGGCGAGCTTTCAGACGCAATAAAAGCACGTGGAGAGAAAATATGTGCCGAAACCAATCTCAAAGACACTAAGATTCACGCTTCAATCAGCGATTTACTTGAAAATATAAGCCACGAGTCATATGATTCGCAAAACACTGTCAGCGAAAAGAAAAAAATTCTTCTCGACTCCGAAACAACTCTTTCTCAGGTTGCTCAGGCAGCACAAATTTTAGGCTACGACTTATCTGACGAAGACTGCGGAAACGTACATAAAGCTCTCGTTCAGGTTTGCGAAAAGAAGGGTGCGGTTGGTTCAAAAGAATTAGAAGCCATAATTGCAAGCTCCGCTCAGCAGGCTCCTTCTACCTATCACCTCGAAAACTACACGACAAGTTGTGGAAATCTCACAAGCTCAATGTCGCAGATAACATTAAAATGCGGCGACGAAATCCTCTCAGGTGTAAGCATAGGCGACGGTCCTATCGACTCGGTTTTCCGTGCAATTGAGCAGTGCGTAGGTCATCACTACGAGCTTGATGATTTTCAGGTTCAGGCTATCACAGAAGGAAAAGAAGCTCTCGGCTCTGCACTCGTCAGACTTCGCAATAACGGAAAGCTTTACTCAGGCAACGGCACATCAACAGATATAGTTGCCGCAAGTATCAGAGCTTATATTAACGCTCTCAACAAAATAGTATTCGAGGAGGTTTAACAATGAAGTTAGTCTTTTCAACAAAATTTGTAAATCGGCCCTCCTTCCTTGACTTATGCCGTTATGCATATGACTATGGATATTGCGGTTTTGAAATATATGACGCTGTAAAAGAAAGAAAACAACACTATGACAGTATTTTGCGTGCTGACAGAGTTTCGGACTCAAAACGTAAGCTCGTAAACCGTGGTCTTGCCGTTTCTGCTCTTACCTACCCCTACCCGTTAGAGAGTGACGAAGCTACCGCAGATAACATTTTAAAATACGTCGATATGGCAAGAAGCGCATCTATTGAGCAGGTAATTGTCCGTGTTGAAGGTGAGGTTTCAAACGAAGTTTTATTTGAAAAATTAAGTGCCGCAATCAAGCGTGCCGAAGAATCAGATGTACGCATTTTACTTGAAACCGTTGGATATTTTTCTGACACAACCAAAGTGACAGAGGTAATAAATTTCTTCTCATCTGCAGCTTTAGCTGCATCATGGAATATAAGAGGTACTTTTTTTGCAGGCGGCGAAAGCGCAGAAACTACAATAAAAAACCTCGGTGCTTACATAAAATACGTTCGTCTTGGCGATATGAAGGGCGATAAAACTGTTTTAATCGGCGAGGGCGAGCTTCCCGTCGATAAGGTTGTGAATGCTCTTTCTTCATTAAACTATGACGGCTATATCGCTGTTGCGTGGAATGATGAAATTACCGATGCTGATATCGTTTTAACGCATTTTACAAACTATATCGCTTCACTTTCGCGCGAGAAAAAGGAATATGACCGTGCATATTATAACAGAGCAAAAACAGGTACTTTCGTGTGGAAAAAGTATGATATTATAGAAGCTACTTTTTCTGACGTGCTCGATACAATGGTAGAAAACTACCCTGACCAATACGCTTTTAAGTACACAACGCTCGATTACACAAGAACATACAAGGAATTCAGAAGAGATGTTGACGAATGTGCAGCAGCACTCATCTCTCTTGGCGTAAAAGCAGGCGACCACGTTGCAGTTTGGGCAACAAACGTTCCTGCGTGGTTTATCACATTCTGGGCAACAACGAAAATCGGCGCAGTTTTGGTTACAGTTAACACTGCATATAAAATTCACGAAATTGAATACCTTTTAAAACAGTCCGACACGCATACGCTCGTTATGATTGAAGACTGCAAGGATATCAACTACCGTGAAATTATAGCAGAACTCTGCCCCGAACTTGAAAATACAAAGCCTGGTGACCCGATTTATTCAAAAAATCTTCCGTTCTTGCGCAATGTCGTAACCGTAGGCTTTGAAATGACAGGATGTTTAACCTGGGAGCAGATGCTTTCACGTTCAAAATTAATTCCTCACGAAGAGGTAAGAAGACGTGCTTCCCTTGTTAAACCCGATGACGTCTGCAACATGCAGTACACATCAGGTACAACAGGCTTCCCTAAGGGAGTTATGCTTACGCACCGCAACATTGTAAACAACGGTAAAACTATCGGTGACAGAATGGATTTATCAACCGCAGACCGTATGATGATTCAGGTTCCGATGTTCCATTGCTTCGGCATGGTGCTTTCAATGACCTCTATGATGACTCACGGCGGTACACTCTGCCCCATTCCGTATTTTTCACCGAAATCGTCACTTGCGTGCGTAAATGACGAGCATATTACCTGCTTTAACGGTGTGCCGACAATGTTTATTGCAATGTTTAATCATCCCGACTTTGCAAAAACCGATTTTTCATATATGAGAACAGGTATTATGGCAGGTGCTAACTGCCCCGCAGATTTAATGCGTCGTGCATCTGTCGAAATGAATATGAAAGAAATCATTTCAGTTTACGGTCAGACCGAGGCTTCTCCCGGATGTACAATGGGTGAGGTTAACGAAGACCTTGACCACAGAGTTGAAACTGTCGGCAGTCCCTTCCCCGGCGTTGAGTGTAAGGTAATCGACCCCGAAACAGGTGAAGAGCTTCCCGACGGCGAAAGCGGCGAATTTGTTGCACGTGGCTTTAACATTATGAAGGGATATTATAAGATGCCTGAAGCTACTGCACAGACAATAGACGCTGACGGCTGGCTTCATTCAGGTGATATTTGCTGCCGCACTTCCGACGGCTACTATAAGGTAACAGGCAGACTCAAGGATATGATTATACGAGGCGGCGAAAACCTGTATCCACGTGAAATTGAAGAATTTTACCTCACAAACCCCAAGGTGCGTGATGTTCAGGTTGTCGGCGTTCCTGATGAGCGTTATGGTGAGGAATGTTGCGCTTGGATTATTCTCCACAAGGGCGAAACCGCAGACGAAAACGAAATGCGTGAGTTCGGTAATGCTTCAATTGCACGCCATAAGGTGCCGAGATATTTCCTCTTCGTTAAGGAATTCCCGATGAACGCAGCAGGAAAGATTTTAAAATATAAAATGAGAGATGAATCTAAAGAAATACTTGGATTAAATAATTAAAAGTATATATTTTTATAGGGGCTATCCCAATAATTACAGCAAACGAATATTTTTTGCATCTTTGTAGGGAACGCATTTATGCGTTCCCTACAAATGCAATTGCAACGGTTATATTCTTTATGTGATTATTGAGATAGCCCCTTTTTTGTAACAAAAAATTACTGCGGTAAAAACTTACCGCAGTAAAATAAATTATTCGTTTATATTGCCAGCTTCACTGTCAGGAATTACATTACTTCCAATATAATCACTGTCTAAGAATGAGCTATTATCAAACATACTCATATCAAACACAGGCTCAACAGTTTTCGGCTTAATATCAGTGTTCTGATATCTTGTCATACCTGTACCTGCAGGAACAAGCTTACCGATAATAACATTTTCCTTAAGACCAACGAGCGGGTCGATACGACCTCTGGTTGCAGCTTCTGTAAGAACTCTCGTTGTTTCCTGGAATGATGCAGCAGAAAGGAATGAATCTGTTGTAAGAGAAGCCTTGGTGATACCAAGAATTATTCTTACGCAGGTTGCAGGACGTTTGCCCTCTGAAACCATTTGCTCATTTACTCTTTCAAATTCATTTATATCAATGAGGCTACCCTCTAAGAAGTTTGTATCTCCTGAATCCTCGATACGAACGCGACGGAGCATCTGTCTTACGATAACCTCG
The DNA here is from genome assembly GCA_017935435.1 of Clostridia bacterium. GTDB lineage: Bacteria > Bacillota > Clostridia > UBA1381 > UBA9506 > RGIG9126. The sequence continues at coordinate 40,836 of JAGBHP010000045.1, forward strand.
ATGTGACGGTCATTAATATCAACACCCTGAAGTCTGTAAACCCTTTGTACCTCCTGAATTAAGTACTGCTGAACTGCAGTTACATCCTTAACTCTTAAGATATCATGCGGATTTACGCTACCTTCAGTAAGCTCGTCACCTTTATTGACAAACTTGCCGTCAACATCTTTAATTCTCGAACCGTAAGGAATGAGATATGTTTTAGCATCGCCGTTTTTGTCATCTGTGATAACAATTTCACGTTTTTTCTTATTTTCAACGAGTTTAGCAACACCGTCGATTTCAGCAAGGATTGCGAGACCCTTCGGCTTTCTTGACTCGAACAATTCTTCAACACGGGGAAGACCCTGCGTGATATCATCTCCGGCAACACCACCGGTATGGAACGTTCTCATCGTAAGCTGTGTACCAGGCTCACCGATAGACTGAGCTGCAATAATACCAACTGCTTCACCAATCGGCACAGGATCACCGGTAGCGAGGTTCGAGCCGTAACATTTTGAACAAATACCAACCTTAGCCTGACAGGTAAGAACTGAACGGATTTTAACCTTTTCGATACCTGCATCAATAATAGCTTTAGCCATTTTTTCGTCCATAATTTCGTTACGTTTTACAATAACCTCACCCGTTTCAGGATGAACAACGTCTTCAACCGGACATCTGCCGACTAAGCGGTCCATAAACGGCTCGATTCTTTCGTTGCCGTCTTTAATTTCAAATACTTCGATACCTCTGTGCGTACCGCAGTCGTCCTCACGGATGATAACATCCTGGCTGACGTCAACAAGACGTCTTGTAAGGTAACCTGAGTCAGCTGTACGAAGAGCAGTATCGGCGAGGCCCTTTCTTGCACCGTGAGAAGAAATAAAGTACTCTAAGACGTTAAGACCTTCACGGAAGTTAGCTCTAATCGGGATTTCGACAGTTTTACCTGAGGTATCAGCCATAAGACCACGCATACCTGCAAGCTGTCTGATCTGGTTTTTACTACCACGGGCACCTGAGTCTGCCATCATGTTAATAGGATTGAATTTACCAAGGTTATCCATAAGAGCCTTTGTAACCTTGTCAATCGTTTCTGTCCAGGTTGCAATAACGAGGTTGTATCTTTCTTCGTTAGAAATAAGACCACGCATATACTGCTTTGTAATCTTATCAACCTGAGCTTCAGCTTCAGCGAGTAACTCTTTCTTTTCTTCAGGTACTTCCATATCGGATACACTAACCGTGATAGCACCTCTTGTTGAGAACTTAAAGCCGAGTGATTTTATGTCATCAAGCACAACAGCAGTATCAGTAAAGCCGTGTACTCTTATGCATTTATCAATAATCTGACCGAGTTGCTTTTTACCTGTCAGAAAATCAACCTCAAGGTCTAAAGCGTGCTCAGCATCTGTTCTGTCAACAAAGCCTAAATCCTGCGGAACAGCTTCGTTAAATATAATACGTCCTGCAGTTGCATTTATAATACCTGTCTTCTTTTCTCCATTAACCTCTTTTGTAACTCTTACCTTAATAGGAGCATGAAGACCGATTACACCGTTGTTATAAGCAAGAATTGCTTCATTTTCGCTTGCAAAGATTTTGCCTGCACCCTTTTCGTTCTCGTCAGTAATGGTAAGGTAATAAGCACCAAGGACCATATCCTGAGTAGGAACGGCAACAGGACGACCGTCCTGCGGTTTTAAAAGGTTATTTGCAGAAAGCATCAAAAATCTTGCTTCTGCCTGAGCTTCAGGCGAAAGCGGAACGTGAACCGCCATCTGGTCACCGTCAAAGTCAGCGTTATACGCTGTACATACGAGCGGATGAAGCTTTAAAGCTCTACCCTCAACCAAGATAGGCTCAAACGCCTGAATACCAAGTCTGTGAAGCGTAGGCGCACGGTTTAACAGTACGGGATGCTCTTTAATTACATCCTCTAAAACGTCCCAAACCTCAGGTTTAACACGCTCAACCATACGTTTTGCGCTCTTTATATTGTGAGCTAAGCCATCGTTTACGAGTTTTTTCATAACGAAGGGTTTAAAAAGCTCAATTGCCATTTCCTTAGGCAGACCGCACTGATAGATTTTGAGTTCAGGACCAACTACGATAACCGAACGGCCTGAGTAGTCAACACGCTTACCCAAAAGGTTCTGACGGAAACGTCCCTGTTTACCTTTTAAAAGGTCAGAAAGGGATTTAAGTGCACGGTTACCGGGGCCTGTTACGGGACGGCCTCTTCTGCCGTTATCGATTAATGCATCAACTGCTTCCTGGAGCATTCTCTTTTCGTTACGAACGATAATTTCAGGTGCACCAAGGTCTAAAAGTCTTTTTAAGCGGTTATTTCTGTTAATAACACGTCTGTATAAGTCATTTAAGTCACTTGTTGCAAAACGTCCGCCGTCAAGCTGCACCATCGGGCGCAAATCCGGAGGAATAACCGGAACAGCGTCTAATATCATCCATTCAGGCTTATTTCCTGAAAGTCTGAACGATTCAACAACTTCGAGTCTCTTAGCAAGTCTTATCTTCTTCTGTCCGCCTGCTGATTCAAGCTCTTTTTTAAGCTCTGCAGATAAGCTCTCTAAGTCAACCTTAGCGAGCAATTCTTTAATAGCTTCAGCGCCCATGCCTGCTTTAAAGCGGTCACCGTATTTTTCACGGTAACCCTTATATTCAGCGTCGGTTAAAATCTGCTTTTCGCTGAGCTCTGTACGCTTGCCGCCGTCCTCAATTACAACATATGCTGCAAAATAGAGTACCTTTTCGAGCATTCTTGGGGTCATATCAAGAAGAAGACCCATTCTTGAAGGAATACCCTTAAAATACCAAATGTGAGAAACAGGTGTTGCAAGCTCGATGTGACCCATTCTCTCACGACGAACGCGAGCACGTGTAACTTCAACGCCGCAGCGGTCACAAACAATGCCTTTGTGTCTGATGCGCTTATATTTTCCGCAGTGACACTCCCAGTCCTTTGTAGGACCAAAGATACGTTCGCAGAAAAGTCCGTCACGCTCAGGCTTTAAGGTTCTGTAATTTATAGTTTCAGGTTTTTTTACCTCACCATGCGACCATTGTCTGATCATTTCCGGTGATGCAAGTCCTATTTTTATAGCTTCAAAAGTATTTTCTGACACTTACTCCATCTCCATTTCCGATTTTATTTTTGATTCTGCCGGGATATTTTCGAGGTTTTCTGTATTACAGAAGGTCATCCAGAAAATCTCCGTCCTCCTCTTCCTCGTCTTCGTCATCAAATTCATCAGAATCGGTTTCATCAATATCTTCATCATCAATTAAATCGTCATCAAGTTCAGAATCAAGCTCTGACTCATAATCATCGCGTTCTTCTTCATCTTCGCCAAGGTCAATGTAAGCTGCGCTGCCTCTGATTGCCATTTCTGCCTGTGCATCCTCTTCTTCAGAAACCTCTTTGAGTTCAACCTCTTCTAAGTTTTCATCAAGAACACGCATATCAAGACAAAGGCTCTGAAGCTCTTTAATAAGCACCTTAAACGATTCCGGAACGCTCGGTCTCGGAACGCTTTCACCTTTTACGATAGATTCATATGTCTTAACACGACCAATAATATCGTCAGACTTAACAGTAAGAATTTCCTGAAGCGTGTAAGCTGCGCCATACGCCTCAAGTGCCCAAACTTCCATTTCACCGAAACGCTGTCCGCCGAACTGAGCTTTACCACCCAGAGGCTGCTGCGTAACAAGTGAGTAAGGACCTGTTGAACGGGCATGGATTTTATCATCAACCAAGTGAGCAAGCTTTAAGATATACATTACGCCGACTGTTACACGATTATCAAACGGCTCACCCGTTCTACCATCGTAAAGAACAGTTTTACCGTCACGGTCAAGGCCTGCCTGCTCTAAAGTATCCATAATATCAAATTCGTTTGCACCGTCAAATACCGGTGTTGCAATCTTCCAGCCAAGTTCACGGGCTGCTCTTCCTAAGTGAACCTCTAAGACCTGACCAATGTTCATACGTGAAGGTACGCCCAAGGGGTTTAACACAATCTCAAGCGGAGTACCGTCAGGGAGGAAAGGCATATCCTCTTCAGGAAGAATACGTGAGATAACACCCTTGTTACCATGACGACCTGCCATTTTATCGCCGACAGAGATTTTTCTCTTCTGTGCGATATAGCAGCGAACGAGCTGATTAACTCCGGGCGGGAGTTCATCGCCTTTTTCACGGTCAAATACTAAAACGTCTACGATAATTCCGTACTCACCGTGCGGAACTCTGAGTGATGTATCACGAACTTCTCTTGCCTTTTCACCAAAGATTGCACGAAGAAGTCTTTCTTCTGCAGTAAGCTCTGTTTCGCCCTTAGGTGTAACCTTACCAACTAAGATGTCACCCGAGCGAACCTCAGCACCAACACGGATAATACCACGCTCATCGAGGTCTTTTAATGCGTCCTCGCCGACATTCGGGATATCACGTGTAATTTCTTCTGCACCGAGTTTAGTATCTCTTGCTTCGCACTCATATTCTTCAATATGAATAGAAGTCAGAATATCTTCACGAACAAGCTTTTCACTAATGAGCATAGCATCCTCGTAGTTGTAGCCTTCCCATGTCATAAAACCGATAAGGATATTTCTACCGAGTGCTATTTCACCATTTTTAGTAGAAGGACCGTCAGCAATGATGTCGCCCTCTTCTACTCTTTCACCCTCTGAAACGATAGGCTTCTGATTTATACATGTGCCTTGGTTTGAACGGGTAAATTTAATTAAGCTATATTTATCAATTTCGCCTAAATCTGTTTTAATCTGAATTTCGTCAGCTGTAACCTTAGTTGCAACACCTGCACGTTTTGCGAGCACTACAACACCCGAGTCCTTAGCTGCCTTATATTCCATACCTGTACCGATAATCGGAGAATCGGTTCTAAGGAGCGGAACTGCCTGACGCTGCATGTTTGAACCCATGAGCGCACGGTTAGCGTCGTCATTTTCTAAGAACGGAATCATAGCAGTTGCAACAGAAACTATCTGCTTGGGAGATACGTCCATATAGTCAAGCTTCGCCGTTTCAACTTCTAAAAATTCATCACGGAAACGAGCTGTAACCTTTTTAGCAACGAAGCAGCCGTTTTCGTCAACCTCTTCACTTGCCTGAGCGATGGTAAAGCCATCCTCATGGTCAGCCGTCATATATTCGATTTCGTCAGTTACCTTACCAACGGGATTTCCGTCAGGACCTGTTACTGCGATAACCTTTCTGTATGGAGCTTCAATAAAGCCGTACTCATTAATTCTTGCATAGGTTGCAAGTGACGATATAAGACCGATGTTAGGTCCTTCAGGCGACTCAATCGGACACATTCTTGAATAATGTGAATGGTGAACGTCACGCACCTCGAAGCCTGCACGGTCACGTGAAAGACCACCCGGACCAAGGGCTGAAAGTCTTCTCTTGTGAGTAAGCTCTGAAAGCGGATTTAATTGGTCCACGAACTGCGAAAGCTGCGATGAACCGAAAAATTCCTTAATTGTAGCAACAACAGGGCGGATATTAATAAGCGCCTGAGGTGTTACGATATCTAAATCCTGAATTGTCATTCTTTCACGAACAACTCTTTCCATTCTGGAAAGACCTATTCTGAGCTGATTCTGCAAAAGCTCACCTACACAGCGGAGGCGACGGTTACCCAAATGGTCGATGTCATCTGTATGACCGATTCCGTAAAGCAGGTTAATCTGATAGTTGATTGAAGAGAAAATATCTTCACGTGTGATGTGCTTGGGAACAAGCTCATCAATACGTGCTCGGATTTCATCCTTAATATCTTCTTCTGAATCAAATTTTTCTAAAATTTCTTCTAAAACGCTGAGCTGAACTTTTTCGTGTATATCAAGGTCAGATACATCAAAATCAACAAATCTGTCAAGCCAAACGGTGTTATTACCAAAAACCTTAACCGATTTTCCGTTAACATCAACGAAAACTACGTTTACGCCTGCGTCTTCGATTTCTTTAGCAAGCTCTTTTGTGATGTATTTTCCCTTTTCAGCTAAAATTTCGCCTGTCTGCGGATCAGCAATGGTTTCAGCCGCATTAAAGCCTGCGATTCTTCCCGAAACGCCAAGCTTTTTATTGTATTTATAACGTCCGACTTTAGCTAAATCATAGCGTTTGGGGTCGAAAAGAAGACCGAAGAGCAACGATTTTGCGCTGTCAACCGTGGGCGGCTCGCCGGGACGTAGCTTTTTATAAATTTCTAAGAGTGACTCGTCAGTAGATTTAACTGCATGACTCTTTTCGATAGTAGAAAAGAGCGCATCAGACTCACCGAACATAGAGAGAATCTCATCGTCGGTTTCAACGCCGAGTGCACGTATTAAATAAGTAATCGGAACCTTTCTGGTTCTGTCAATGCTTACCTTTAAAACGTCTTCAACATCGTTTTCATACTCAAGCCAAGCTCCGCGATAAGGAATAATGGTTGAAGAAAACAACTCTTTACCGGTTTTGTCGTGCTTCATTGCATAGTAAACACCCGGAGAACGCACAAGCTGGCTTACTATAACACGCTCAGCACCGTTAATTATAAAGGTACCCTGCTCTGTCATAAGCGGGAAATCGCCCATAAAGATTTCCTGTTCCTTTACCTCACCGGTTTCCTTATTAATCAAGCGAACTCTCGCTTTGAGCGGTGATGCATAATTTGCGTCTCTTTCCTTACATTCCTCAACCGGATACTTAACCCTGTCTTCAAGCTTGTAATCAACAAACTCAAGAACAAGATTTCCCGTGTAATCCACAATAGGAGAAATGTCATGGAAAACCTCTCTCAAGCCTTCTTCCAAGAACCACTTGTAAGAGTCTTTCTGAACCTTTATAAGGTTAGGCATGTCTAAGACTTCTTCAATCTTGGCGTAGCTCATTCTCTGATTTTTTCCCAACTGAATAGGATGTATCATCGACTTCATCACCTCATTAAATATTTGATACAGCATTTTCGACAAAAAATTACGTAATTTTACGCATTTTTCATAGAAAAATCACTGTCCGCCGTTACTGCTTTAATTTACTGAATAGCATAAATACCCTATTTTGAATATATAATGCAATTTACTATATTACCATAGTAAGGTCAAGATGTCAACCTTTATTCAAAAAATAATTGTGAACAATTTGTGAATTTTTAAAATTTGATATATAATTCCGTAACTTTTACTCCAAAACTTTGTTTTTTACTCTTCCTTTTAAAAAACAGTGCTTTGTTGCAGAGAAAACACTTTGCATATCACACGGATGGGCGCACCTACAATGCACACCACAACAATTGCAAATATAAATTGGAATTTATGCGACCAAATGTTGTGGTCGAGCGTAGCCTCCCTTGTGTAAAGGGAGGTGGGTTTTGCGGAGCAAAACTCGGAGGGATTGTTATTAAAATACAGGAGATGACACAAAAACAACCCCTCAGTCACCTTTCGG
>JAGBHP010000046.1 GCA_017935435.1 Clostridia bacterium
TGCTTGGCATGGTAGACGCTTTGGAAAAAGAGGGAATAAAAGCGTTCGGACCGAGAGCAAATGCGGCAATAATTGAGGGCAGTAAGGTTTTTTCAAAAAATCTTATGAAAAAGTACGGTATTCCGACCGCTGGTTATGAGGTTTTTGACAGCGCAAATGATGCAATAGAGTACATTAAAAAAGGCACATATCCAACTGTTATTAAAGCAGAGGGATTGGCGCTCGGTAAGGGCGTAATCATTGCTCAGAATGAAAAAGAAGCAATAGATGCAGTGCACGATATTATGGAAGATAAAAAATTCGGCGATGCAGGCAATCGTGTTGTTATCGAAGAATTTTTAACAGGTCAGGAAATCTCCGTTTTGGCGTTTACTGACGGAAAAACGCTTTACCCAATGGTTTCAGCTCAAGACCACAAGCGTGCGTATGATAACGACGAGGGATTAAACACAGGCGGTATGGGAACATTTTCACCAAGCAGAATTTATGACGAAGAAACCGCTAAATACTGCATGGAAAACATCTTTATTCCCACAATGAACGCTATGAACGCTGAGGGCAGAACCTTTAAGGGCGTGCTTTACTTTGGTCTTATTAAAACGGCTGACGGCGTTAAGGTTATTGAATATAACTCACGTTTTGGCGACCCCGAAACTCAGGTTGTTCTCCCAAGGCTTAAAAGCGACCTTGTTGAGATTTTTGAAGCGGTTTGCGATGAAACTCTTGAAAATATCACAATCGAGTGGGAGGATAATGCCGCAGTTTGCGTAGTTATGGCATCAGGCGGATATCCGCTTGAATACAAAAAAGGCTATGAAATAAGTGGCATTGAAAAAGCGGAAGAAAGTGATGATATCACAGTTTTCCACGCAGGCACTAAAAAAGAAGGCGACAAAATTTTAACCTCAGGCGGTCGAGTTTTGGGTGTAACTGCAGTTGGCGAAAATTTAGATGCCGCAATTAAGCGTGCATACGAAGCGGTAGAATTAATCGATTTTAAAGATGCACACTTCAGACACGATATTGGTATAAAGTAAGCTTTATCACTTCCCTGCAAAAGCGGGGAAGTGAAATCTTTTAAAAGAAGGAATTTTCATTGGAACGTAAAGTTGTAGACTTTCATGCTCATGCTTTTGCTGACAACATTGCTGAAAAAGCGGCGCAAAACTTAAACACATATTATGACATTCCGCTTGCAGGAAACGGTCAGTTTTGCTACGTAAAGCAGAGTATGATTGATAACAAAATAGATAAAATGGTCGTTCACGCAACGGCAACTAAGGCAAGTCAGGTTGAGCATATTAATGACTATGTAAAAAGCCTGACAAGTGACGATATTATCGGATTTGGCACAATTCATTTTGAGTATGAAAATATTACTGCTGAAATAGACAGAATTATAAAAATGGGCCTTCGTGGTATGAAATTTCACCCTGTTTTTCAGGGATTTAACGTTGACGATAAAGAAATGTATCCGATTTACGAGTGCTTAGAGGGCAGACTTCCTGTTTTAATGCATATGGGCGATAAAAATGTTGATAATGCAACGCCGAAAAGACTTGCAAAGGTTATGGATGATTTTCCGCATCTTACTGTAATCGCTGCGCACTTAGGTGGAGTTTTTGAATGGGAAAACGCTGAAAAATATCTTTTGGGCAGAGATAATATGTACGTTGATACATCAAGTGCCATAAGGTTTTTAACGCCTGAAAGGTCATATGAGCTTATGAAAAAGCAGGGGATGGATAAGGTGCTGTTTGGAACAGATTATCCGCTTTCTCTCCATAAAGAAGAGCTTGATTTAATTGATAAAATCCCGATGACAGAGGAAGAAAAAGAACTCGTTTTGTGGAAAAATGCATATAAGCTTTTAGAACTTGAATAATTTTATTTGAGTAATTAATTTATATGAGTAATTGAATATTCACGCACAAAAACCGCTCCTTTTGGGAGCGGTTTCCGTGTTTAGCGACTATTTTGCGCAAAAAAAGCGCAGACCCAAACGGCTGCGCTGAAAAACACATGCCGTCCGAGAGACTGCGACATACAAACGAACTTACCACGTGAAAACATGTTAAAATGCATGTATTTTTACCAAAGTAAAAAAATACATGTTTTCCTCGTGATACTATATTTATTTGTATGTCGCAGTATTATTATAACACAAATTTTGAATCGTGTAAAGTTTTTTTGAAATAAATTGGAATTTAACGCACGAATTAGTAAACGTGTTTGTAGGGGAGGGCCTGTGTGCCCTCCCGAAAAAAATACTAACGGCTGTATTTGTAGGGTGTGGCGCTTGCGACACACCGAAAAATCAGTGGTTACATCGTAGGGGCGAATCACGATTCGCCCGCGGGAGGGCGCAGAGACCCTCCCCTACAATACAAATCAAAACCGAAAGGTAAATTGGAATTTAACTGTCGGTCGGGCGTAGCCTGGCAGATTATAATATCAAGTGCAACATGAAAAAAATAAATAGACTTCATAATAACTCTAGTGTAAAATGTAGTTTACCACAACAAACATAAACACGGAGGTTAGTATGAAGTCCTACACACATTTTACACTATCTGAA
>JAGBHP010000047.1 GCA_017935435.1 Clostridia bacterium
AAAGGAAAAAACCATGCAGGAAGTTGCAAACAGCTTCGGTGCTTTTTTGGAAAAAAACCGAAAGCTCTCAAAAAATACACTTCTGTCTTATGGACGAGATATTAATTTTTACATAAATTATCTTGAAGAAAAAAATATAACTGATTTTGGAGCTACAAACAGGGCAACTGTGCTTTCGTATGTGCTTTATTTAAAGAATAGCGGAAGGGCGACGTCTACGATACTGCGCACGATAGTGTCTTTAAAGGCTTTTTACGGTTATATGCTTTCTAAAGGCTTAATAAAAACTGACCCGACTGTTGGAATTGAGGCGCCAAAGCCCGAAAAAAAGGTACCGCAGATACTTTCGCTTGAAGAAATAAACAGTTTACTTGAACAACCCTCGGGAACAGGTGCAAAAGAGCGACGGGATAAAGCGATGCTTGAGGTTTTATATGCAACGGGCATAAGAGTTTCAGAACTCATAGAGCTTGATGTGGGCGACGTAAATCTTGATATGGGATTTATCAAGTGCCGAAACAGTGCAGGCAAGGAAAGGATTATCCCGATTGGAAGAATATGTACGGGCGTGCTTTCTGACTACATAAACATTTCGCGAAGCGAAATTCAGACAGATGCGCAAAACAAGGCTCTGTTTTTAAATATGTCTTCGGGCACAAGAATCAGTAGACAGGGATTTTGGAAGATAATTAAGCAGTATTCTGCTCAGGCAGGAATTGATAAAGAAATTACTCCGCATACATTAAGGCATTCGTTTGCGGCGCATCTTTTAGAAAACGGCGCAGACATTCGCTCTGTTCAAAATATGCTTGGTCACTCGGATATTTCATCAACGCAGGTTTATACGCATCTTTTGAGCAATAAACTTAGGGATATTTACGCTAAAGCTCATCCGAGAGCTTAGTTTACGCAAAAATTTGACTGCAAAAAGGTGATTACAGATGAAAAAAATCAGCATAATTTTAGTTTTTAGCATAATTGTGACTTTTCTTACATCGTGTTCTTTGGTTGCTCAGCCTGAAGCTCCTGTTTCAACTGAGCAGATTACAGACACAACAGAAAGCGTTGAGCCTGTTTTTGAAAAATCATTTGTACCTGCAAAAGAAGCGCTTATGAGCGAAATTTGCGGTATGTACGGATTAGACACTATATTATTTAAAAAAATTCAGGAGGGCGCATTTTTGTATGCGGCATCAATTGCGGATTTGCCTGAAACAACCTCACCTGAACAGGTTGTGCTGGCAAAAAGGCTACTTTGTTATGACCCCGAGTTATTCTTTGTAAAGGATTTAGAGTTATCGGAAGACGGACTTTCGGTAAATATTTATTATAACGCTGAGCAAATTCAGGCAGAAAAAGCAAGACAGGAGCTTGTAAACAAGATTAACGGTGCGGTATCCGCCCTTACTAAAAGCGAATTTACACAGTTTGAAAAAGCTTTGTGGATATATAGCTTTTTATCTAAAAATATTTCGGCAGAAGCAAGCGATAAGCTCTCGCTTTATGATTTATTTGTTAAGAATAAGGCTAATTCATTTGGCTTTGCAAGCGCAATGCAGCTGCTTTTAAATGAGGTTGGCATAGATAGCTTCGTTACAAATTCAGCAGAGGGCGACTGTTGGGTAACTGCTAACATTAACGGCGAATATTATCACTTTAATCCATTTTTGGAAAGCAGAAAAAATCATGGTCAAAACCTTGAATTTTTTGGCGCAACGGATAACGAAATGAAAAAAGATTATACTTTTTGGCTTGTTCAGGACGGACTTTTTGAAACTGCTTGCGAAAAAGATACATTTTATTATATGAGAAATATCACAGGCTACGGCGTGGATTTTGCTCAACAGGCAATTTTCTATGTTGATAAGTCTGAAAACAATAAAATTATGAAATGCTCATATTTCCTTGATACAAAAGAGCCTGTTTTTGATAAGCGTGCTCAGGATATGGTATATTATGGCGGTGTGATATATTTTGCAGATATTGAAAACCGAAACAAGCTTTGCGTGCTTGAGTTATCTACGGGAAAAGTTGAGGAGCTTGACAGTATTTTTGTAACAAGAATGTATGCACGAGACGGAAAGCTTATATATTTTGACGATGTCAGCAATACAGAGGGCAGCTTAATTATAGGCTGATTTTAAACTTTGATATACAAGGAATAAAACGCATTGGCGATTCACGAACCACCTGCGGGACATTCGTGAATGTCCCCTACAAAAATTTTTGTCCCTAATTTGACAAAATCAATATGGATGTCGAATAAAGTCGAAAGAGCGTTATATGGGAGACGAAAAAAATGAAAATATTAGAAAAGTTTGATGTTGCTATTAATGGAGGCAAACGGATTCCACTGATTATTGTCGAAGGAATAACAAGTATTTCTGTAGAAAAATATAAACTTTTGCTAAAAGGTGAAAAGATAGAATTAATTGAAGAAAAATATCAGTATGAAAAGCCGAGAGAATGTTTCTCTAAACCAAGGAATTTAGTCGTAGGATTGTATTCGTATAATTTAGAGGAAATTGAATGTATTACTGATTTATATCTTATAGACAGAAAAAGTAGTTATAAAACTGATATTGATAAAGCAAAATTTTAATTTTTTGTTCTTAACTTGCCATGAACTTGCTTAAATAATTGTCTGCATCTAAACCGTATGTGTCGCAATCGCAAAGGGTGTAGAAAAATGCACATACCACACCATTTTTCTTAGACCCTTTTCTTTTTTTAGAGGTGAAGCTATGTTTGCAAAAGAAAGACGAGATAAAATATGTGAGATGATGCGTGAAAACGGCGCAGTTACAACATCATATCTTGTGGATTTTTTTAATGTTTCGATTGAAACAATAAGGCGTGACCTTTTGTGCTTAGAAGAAAGCGGTATGCTTATGAGGGTGCACGGAGGAGCGGTGCAGGTGGGCGAAATGAAGCAGTATAACAGTCTGCCTCTTAGAAACACCGAGCAAAGTGCGCAAAAAAGAGAACTTGCCAAAAAAGCCGTACAAAATGTGTGCGAGGGAGATTTTATAATTGTCGATTCAGGCAGTACGGCAATCTATTTTGCCGAGGAGCTGAAAGAAAAATTTTCTTCTCTTACTGTGGTTACATATTCGATTGACGTTTTTGAAATTTTGCGCAACCATAAAGATTTTTCAGTTATTTTATGCGGTGGTATTTTTGAAAAAAGTGAAAATGCATTTTATGGAAGCCTTACGCTTGATATGCTTGACCGTCTGCACGTTTCAAAAGCCTTTATTTGCCCAAGTGCAGTTTCGCTTGAAAACGGAATATATGACTATCAGCATAATCTATGTAGCGTTCAGCGCAAAATTATGGAAATATCCGACAGTATCTTTATTTTGGCTGATAGCAGTAAATTTGAAAGCAGAGCTTTGTTTAAGCTAAGCGATATGAAAACGGAGTATGTTTATATAACAGATGGCTCGCTTAGTGAAAAGCTTAAAAAACTTTACGTAGAAAATGGTATAAATATTCAAACACCTAAAAAATCTGAGTGCTAAAACGGCACTCAGATTTTTTTACGTAGCAAGTATCACTGCAGAGTTTGGCTCTAAACATATTTTATCGTCTTTTTCATACACATTTTTATGTGCAAAAATTATTTTTTTGTTTTCGCTATCTATTGTTTTTACTTGCGTTCCCAAATTTATCGCACAAAGCAGTTTTCCGCGCGAAAATGCGCAAAATCCGTCTTTTGCGGTTATTATTTTTATGGGTTTTACAAAATCATCACGGCATTTAGTTCTTACAAGAGCAAGCTTTTTGTAAAAATCAAGAATTTCAAAATCTTCTCTGCCGTAAGGGTAGGTTTTACGGCTGAATGGGTCACGAAAACCGTCAAGCCCCACCTCGTCACCGTAATATATGCACGCAATACCGGGAAGAGTAAACTGCAAAAACGTTGCTAAAAGGAGTTTTTGTTTTCCTTGTGCATATTCATCGGGCGTCATTTTGTATTCTGCCGTATTTTCCTCTCTGACCTCATGCGTTACACCGAAAAAAGTTATCGCCCTTAGCGTGTCGTGTGTAGAAATACTGTTCATAACGACGTTTAATGCATCTTCGGGGTAATTTTCCGCAATTGTCATTATCCTTTTGGAAAATTTTAATGCATCTTTGTCATTTACAAAATTAAGCACAGCGGTGCGCCAAGGGTAGTTCATTACACTGTCAAGCTCTGCACCTAAAAGATATCTGCGCCTTTTGCCGTAAGCAAATTTATTGGTTGCATCTTCCCAGACCTCGCCGATTATGAGCGAATCCTCTTTTTCGCTTTTTACGCTTTTGCGTAAGAAGTCTAAAAAAGCATCGGGAAGCTCATCGGCAACATCAAGACGCCAACCGCTTGCGCCAAGCTTTAGCCAATACCTTAAAACGCCGTTTTCACCTGTGATAAAATCTAAAAATTCAGGATTTGTTTCATTTACATTGGGAAGATTTTCAAACCCCCACCAGCTTTCGTATTTTTCGGGATAATCTGTAAAATTATACCAACTGTAAAAAGGCGAATTTCTACTGTTATATGCACCTATTGATGCGTAGTGGCTGTATTTGTTAAAATACAAGCTATCAGCTCCTGTGTGGCTGAAAACACCGTCTAAAATTATGCGGATGCCGTTTCTTTGAGCAAGATTGCACAATTCCTCAAAATCATCATTTGTGCCGAGAAACGGGTCTATTTTTAAATAATCCGCCGTACTGTAACGGTGATATTCTGCACTTTCAAACACAGGGTTTAAATAAATTATGCTCACACCGAGTTGTTTTAAATAGTCTAACATTTCTGCAATTCCCTTTAAATTGCCCATAAAAAAGTCGTTTGCAAGGTATTTTTCGTTTGTTTTAACCGAATCGGGCAATTCGTTCCAGTCTTTATGGATTTTTCTTTCGTTTTTTGCATCTTGGGGAATAAAGTCTGTACTCTTTTTAAATCTGTCAGGAAAAATCTGATACATAATTGCGCCCTTTGCCCAATCGGGCGTTTTAAAGCTTTTATCATAAACTGTAAGTTGCCATTCATCTAACCATTCACCGATTTGCGTTTCACCATTTTTTAAACCAACATAGTAAATTTTGTTATCTTCTATAAATTCAAAACGATAAAAAAAGAGTCCCGTTTCGGTAAAATTTACAACGCACGAAAAAATGTTAAAACAGTCATATTCTCCTGTTTTTTGCATATAGCTATATAATGACTCGTTTTTTTCGTCATTTCGGTATATAAAGCTTACACTTTCGGGAAAAATTTCCTTTGAAATATATATGTTAAACGTAAGTTTAGTGCCTGCACGAACTGCACCAAAAGGATATTTGAAAGATTCGAGTTTTGAATCGTACATTACCATAACTTTTGCCTCCGATTTAAAAAATCTATAATTACAATATATACAAAATTCGGTCATTTTATTTAAGTAGGTGAAAAAATGAAGAAAATAAGTGAACAAGAGAGTTTTGCGCAGTACCTGTTCCATGAGGGGACAAACTATGAAGCGTATAATTATTTGGGTGCTCACATAAAAGGTGAGGATTGCGTGTTCAGAACCTGGGCGCCAAATGCAAGTGAGGTTTATGTTACGGGCGATTTTTGCAACTGGGAAAAATTTGCTCACAAGGCGCACAGAATTACGGGCGGAGGTATTTTTGAGTGCATTATAAAGGGAGTAAAGGAATTTGATTCGTATAAATTTGTGATTATAACGCAAAAGGGCGAAGAGCTTTTTAAGTCCGACCCTTACGCATACCACTTTGAAACAAGACCGAAGACGGCGTCTAAGGTATACGATATCAGCGGTTTTAAATGGACAGATAATGAGTGGATGAAAACCCGCGAAACACCTTACAACAAGCCTGTGAGCATATATGAGATGCATTTGGGCTCGTGGAGAAAATACGAAGACGGAAGTACGTTTGATTACAAAAAAACGGCGGTTGAGGCGGTAAGTTATGTAAAGAAAATGGGCTTTACGCACATAGAGCTTATGCCTGTATCTGAATATCCTTTCGATATGTCGTGGGGATATCAGGTTACGGGGTATTTTGCACCGACATCACGCTACGGCGAGCCGAAAGATTTTATGTATTTTGTAAATTTATGCCACGAAAACGGAATCGGCGTTATTTTAGACTGGGTACCTGCACATTTTCCAAAAGATGCACACGGACTTTTTGAGTTTGACGGAAGCTATTGCTATGAATATGAAGATGAATTAAAAAGAGAGCATCCCGATTGGGGAACGAGAATTTTTGATTATGGCAAAAACGAGGTCAGATGCTTTTTAATTTCAAATGCGTGCTTTTGGTTTGATAAATTCCATATTGACGCTTTAAGAGTTGATGCAGTTGCATCTATGCTTTACTTAGACTACGGCAAAAAAGACGGAAAGTGGCGCCCTAACAAATACGGTGGAAACGGCAATTTAGAAGCGATTGAGTTTTTGCAGAAATTAAACACGAGAGTTTTTGAAAAATTTAGGGGTATTATGATGATAGCAGAAGAGTCAACTGCGTGGCCGATGATTACTTATCCCGCACATGACGGCGGACTTGGCTTTAACTATAAATGGAATATGGGGTGGATGAACGACTCGCTTTTTTATATGAGCCGTGACCCGTTTTTTAGAAAGGGTGTCCATAATAACCTCACTTTTTCGCTTACCTATGCTTTTTCCGAAAATTTCATTCTTCCACTTTCGCACGATGAGATGGTTCACGGTAAGCAATCGTTAATTTCCAAAATGCCGGGGGAATATAAAGATAAATTTGCAAATTTAAGGGCGTACCTTGCGTATATGTATGCTCACCCGGGAAAAAAGCTTTTGTTTATGGGTGTAGAAATCGGTCAGTTCATAGAGTGGAACGAAAAAAAGGAGCTTGACTGGAATTTGCTTTCCTATGAAAGTCATAATAAACACAAAATTTTTGTTGAGGAATTAAATAAAATCTATAAAAAATATCCTCCTTTGTATGAGCTTGATACATCGTGGGACGGCTTTGACTGGGCATCGCTTGATGATGATAACAATAATATTATTTCCTTTTTCAGAAAAGACAAAAAAGGAAATCTTGTGCTTTCGGTAAGCAATTTTTCAGCAGTAACGCAAAAAAATTATAAAATAGGCGTTACAAAAAGAGGAGTATATGAAGAAATTTTCTCATCTGACAGCGAGCTTTTTGGAGGACAAGGAATTAAAAACGCAAAAGTAAAAACAAAGAAGCAGACAATGCACGGAAAACCGCAGTATATAGAAATTTGTATACCTGCATTTTCAACTGTGTATTTTTACAAAAAGGCAAGTCCTAAAAAAACAAAGAAAAATAAAAAAACGGAGGTAAATCAAAATGGCTAAAAAGAAAGAAATGATTGCGATGCTGCTTGCCGGCGGTCAGGGAAACAGGCTATACGTTTTGACGGATAATCGTGCAAAACCCGCAGTTCCTTTTGGCGGAAAGTATAAAATAGTGGATTTTACGCTTTCAAACTGCACAAATTCGGGGATTGATACTGTCGGCGTACTTACGCAGTACAGACCTTTAGAGCTTAATTCATATATAGGAAACGGTCAGCCGTGGGATTTAGACAGAATGAACGGTGGGGTTTATATCCTGCCTCCATATACGGGAAGCTCTGCTTCGTGGTATAAGGGAACTGCTAATGCAATATATCAGAATATGAATTTTATTGAGCAGTATAACCCCGAATACGTGCTCGTTTTGTCGGGCGACCATGTTTATAAAATGGATTATTCACGTATGCTTGAGTTTCATAAAGCAAAGTCAGCCGATGCTACCATTGCGGTAATGGAGGTGCCGATGCAGCGTGCATCGCAATACGGAATTATGAACGCAGATAGCGAGCTTTTTATAACAGAATTTGAGGAAAAACCGAAAGAGCCGAAATCAAACAAAGCGTCTATGGGAATTTATATTTTCACGTGGGAAAAACTGAAAAAATATTTAATAGAAGACGAAGAAAAAGGGGAAAATACATCTAACGATTTTGGAAAAGATTTAATTCCCGCAATGCTTGCAGGCGGTGAAAGGCTTTTTGCATATCCATTTGACGGCTACTGGAAGGATGTCGGAACAATTGAAACTCTGTGGGAAGCGAATATGGATTTGTTAAATCCCGATATTGCGATAAATCTTTGGGACCCACTTTGGAGGATTTATTCACGTCACGATGTCACAACTCCGCATTATATAAGCCGTAAAGCAAATATTATAAATTCTATGATAACCGAGGGGTGCTATGTTAACGGTTTTTTAAATAACACAATTCTGTTTTCTGATGTTACGGTAGAAGAGGGTGCGTCTATTGAATATAGCGTAGTTATGAGCAATGTAAATGTCGGCAAGGGCGCCAAAATAGGCTACGCAATTGTAGCAGACGGCGCAGTAATAGAAGACGGGGCAGTAGTGGGCGCATTTTTTGATGCCGACAGTAAAAACGAGCACAAAATAACTGTAATAGGTCAGGGTGCGGTTATAAAGAAGGGCGAAAATGTACCTGAAGGCGCTATGGTAGGCGTAAATGCTAATTAATTTTTAAAAGTCGGTTTGTTAAAAAAACAGGCAGACAGAAAGGTTGGGAAAAATATGAACGCTTTTTGCATTATGTTTTCGGAAAATTTTGAAGATATTGAGCTTGGCGAGCTTACAAACGAAAGAACGGTAGCGTCAGTTCCTTTTGGCGGAAGATACAGGTTAGTTGATTTTATGCTTTCGTCGCTTGTCGGCGCACATATAAGGGATATCGGAATAATTTCACGCAATAAATACGGCTCTTTAATGGAGCATATCGGCTGGGGAAAGGATTGGGATTTAAACCGAAAAAACGGCGGAATAAAATTCTTAACGCCTTTTTTAAAGAAAACCTCTAAAAACGTTAATTCGAGCGAAATTGAAACCTTATACAGCACTATGGATTATATAAAAAACGCACTTCCTGAATATGCGGTTTTGTGCGATGCAAATATAATTGCAAACATTGATTTTAAAGAGCTGATAAGATATCACAAATATAAAAATGCAGATATTACGTTTGCATATAAAACAAGCGAAAAATGCGAAAAAGAGCTTGAGGTGAGCTTTAATTCTGATGACTGGCTTACGGATAGCTTTTATCATCAAATAAACGCAAGCGGTGAAAAAAATATTGCACTAAACATAATGGTTTTAAAAAAAGACCTGCTTATTTCATTAATTGAAAGAGGCGTAACATATGGCTGGACATCGCTTAAAATGAATGTTTTGGCACACAATGCGAGCAATCTTAAAATTTGCGGCTATAAGGTGACGGGATATTCTGCGGTTATTAAAACGTGTGAGGAGTTTTTTAAGGCAAATATGGATTTGTTGTCCAAAGATGTTCGTATGCAGCTCTTTTTCAGCAAAAATCCTGTTTTAACACGCATTAAAGACTCTGTTCCCGTATTTTACGGAAAAAATGCAAATGTAACAAATTCGCTGATTGCAGACGGCGCTGCAATTAACGGAACAGTTGAAAACAGTATAATTTTCCGTGATGTCAGAATTAAAAAAGGAGCAATCGTTAAAAACTCAATTATTATGCAGGGAACGATAGTGGAAGAAGATGCAATCCTTTCGGGTGTTATAACCGATATGGAGGTTGTAATTGGCAGCAGCAGAATGCTTGCAGGAACGGAAAATATGCCCTTTATCATAAATAAGGGTAAGCTTGTATAAATACTATTTGAAAGGTAGAAAAATATGAAAGTTTTATTTGCTTCAGCTGAAGGATTGCCTTTTGTTAAGGTGGGAGGCTTGGGCGATGTGGTGGGAAGCCTTCCGAAAGAGCTTGTAAAACAGGGGGTAGAGGCAAGTGTTGTGCTTCCTCTTTATAGCGTAATTCCAAGTGATTTGAAAGAAAAAATGACGTATCTTACAAATATGAACGTACAAAACAGCTGGCGCAGCAATTACTGCGGAATTTTTACGTGTGTTTTAAACAGCGTTACTTATTATTTTATTGATAATGAGCAATATTTTAAAAGGGAAAAGGTGTACGGCGCATATGATGACGGCGAGATTTTTGCGTTTTTTTCAAGGGCGGTGCTTGAAATTCTTCCTGTTATTGATTTTTGCCCTGATATAATACATGCAAACGACTGGCACACCGCTATGATACCTGTTTATTTAAACTGTTTTTACAGAGATAATGATTTTTACAAAAATATAAAAACTGTGCTTTCAATTCACAACATAGAGTTTCAGGGAAAATTTGACCCGTATATTTTAGGTCAGCTTTTCGGGCTTAGTGTTTATGAAAAATCAATAATGATGTATGACGGAGATATTAATGTTTTAAAGGCAGGAATAGAGTCTGCAGATATTGTTTCTACTGTGAGTGAGCACTATGCAGAGGAAATACTTTACCCCGAACATTCCTTTGGTCTTCATAATATTTTAAACCCGAGAAGAAGCAAGCTAAGGGGAATTATAAACGGAATTGATACCTCGCTTTTTAATCCCGAAACGGATAAATATTTAAAAACCAATTACAGTGCGCAGACTATTCAAAACAAGAGATACAACAAGCTTGATTTACAAAAAGCTATGGCATTGGAGGAAAATTCAAATGTGCCTATAATCGGTATGGTAACAAGGCTTACTAAACAAAAGGGTCTGGAGCTTTTTTATGAAGTTTTAGATTTAATTTCGGATTTGCCTTTGCAATTTGTTCTTTTAGGAACGGGAGACAGCGAGTTTGAAGCGTTTTTTCGAGAGTGGGAAAGGAGACGTCACGATAAGGTTCGTGCAATTATTTTATTTTCGCAGGAGCTTGCGTCTAAAATATATGCAGGCGCAGATTTTCTTTTGATGCCGTCAAAATCTGAGCCGTGCGGACTTGCGCAGTTAATTGCGATGCGCTACGGCACAGTTCCGATTGTTCATACAGTTGGCGGTCTTTATGATACGGTTGATGCTTTTAACCCCGAAACAAAAGAGGGTAACGGCATAACATTTAAAAGCTTTAACAGCTATGATATGTTAGATGCAATAAAAAGAGCGTGCGATATATTTAATGACAAGAAGGATTTTCGTATTTTGCGTAAAAACGCAATAACAAACGATGTAAGCTGGAACAAGTCAGCTTTAAAATATATACAAATGTATGAAGAATTATTAAATAAGTGATTTTAAGGAGAGCACGATTATGGGTGAAATAAGTACAAATGAGTTTAAAGAAAAAATAAATAAGTATATGGAAATTAACTTCGGAAGCGATTTGTCATCGGGTAACGAAAGACAGGTTTATCAGGCTGTAATTGGTGCGGTAAACGAGATTTTGGCGGAAAAGCGATACAAATACAGAAAAAAGGTAAAAGCAAGCGATGCAAAGCAGGTTTATTATATGTCTATGGAGTTTTTGGTGGGAACCTCGCTTAAAAACAATCTGTGGAATTTAGGCATTGAAAGCGAGGTTAAAGACTTGCTTTTAAGTTACGGCTATGACATAACAAGGCTTTATGATATTGAGCCTGATGCAGGTCTTGGAAACGGAGGCCTCGGGCGCTTAGCATCTTGCTATATGGATTCGCTTACAACGCTTTCTTATCCTGCAACGGGATTTTCAATAAGATACGAGTTTGGAATATTTAAGCAGATAATAAAAGACGGCTGGCAGATAGAATTTCCTGATGAATGGTTAGAGCTTGGCGGATATTGGCTTTTGCCACGATATGACGAGGCGGTAACTGTAAGGTTTTTTGGTGAGGTAAGCGAAAGGTGGACACATGAAGGCTTAAAAACCGAGCTAAATAATAGCGTAGAGGTTACTGCAATGCCTTATGACCTCTTGATTTCGGGACACAATACCGAGTGCGTAAACACATTAAGGCTTTGGGGAGCAAAATCCAAGGAAGGCTTTGATATGGATTTGTTTGCGCAGGGTGAGCATGGAAAAGCGTCGGAAAAGGATGCTATTTTAAGCTCAATTTCTAAGGTTTTATACCCTGCAGACGAAAACTACAACGGAAAATCACTAAGAATAAAACAGCAGTATTTCTTTGTAAGTGCATCGCTTCAGCAAATCACCAAAAAGCACTTTGATAAATACAAAACCTTTGATAATTTGCCTGACAAGGTGGTAATTCATATAAATGACACTCATCCGTCATTTAGCGTAGCGGAGCTTATGAGAATTCTTTTAGACGACTACGGCTACGTGTGGGAAAGGGCGTGGGATATAACTTGCAGAACTCTTGCCTATACAAATCACACCGTAATGAGCGAGGCGCTGGAAAAATGGTCGGTAGAGCTTATAAAATCGCATCTTCCGAGAATTTATACAATTATAGAGGAGATAAACAGACGTTTTTGCAGTATGATTTATGAAAACTATCCGCAGTATGCTCATTCACTTAATGAAATGTCTATTATATCAAGCGGAATGGTTAAAATGGCAAATTTGTGTATGGTGTGTTGCTTTAGTGTAAACGGCGTGTCTAAGCTTCATTCTGAAATTCTTAAAAAAGATACTTTTTCTGACTTTAACAGGGTGTTTCCTTCAAAAATTACCAATGTAACCAACGGAATTGCTTACAGAAGGTGGCTTTGTCAGGCAAATCCGAAGCTTACGGAATTACTGACGGAAAAAATAGGCGATGAATTTTTATATGATTTATCTAAGCTTTCTGGATTTAAGCACTTTAAAGAGGATAGCGAGGTTTTAGAAAGATTAAGACAAATAAAATATGAAAACAAATTGCGTCTTGCAGATTATATTTCAAAATCGATGGGAATTTCGGTAAATTGCAACTCAATTTTTGATGTTCAGGTAAAAAGACTTCACGAATACAAAAGACAGCTTCTAAAGGCACTGCATATAATTTACCTTTATAAAAAAATTAAAAATGAGGGAGCAAGGCCTTATCCTAAGACGTTCATTTTTGCCGCAAAGGCATCTAAGGGCTACGTTATGGCAAAAGAAATTATAAGGCTTATTTGCACGCTTAGCGAAATGATTGAAAAAGACGCAAGCGTAAGAGATTATATGAAGGTTGTGTTTATACCCGACTATAAAGTGTCACTTGCTGAAATTATTATTCCGGCGGCGGACATAAGTGAGCAGATTTCTCAGGCAGGAAAAGAAGCGTCGGGCACGGGAAATATGAAGCTTATGATAAATGGTGCTGTGACGTGCGGAACTATGGATGGCGCAAATGTTGAAATTTTTGAGTCGGTGGGAAAGGACAATATGTTTATTTTCGGTCTGTCTTCGGATGAAGTCGAAAAGGCTTATAAAGACGGATACAGCCCCAAAAGGTTTTATGAAAATGATGCAGAGCTAAAAGACGTTCTGGAAGCTTTAGTAAGCGGCGAACTTTACGGAAAAAGGTTTGAAAGCATATACCATAGCCTTAAAAACAGCGACCCGTTTATGTGCCTTGCAGATTTTCGCAGTTATGTAAATGTGCAGGAGCGAATTGAAGAAAAATATAAAATGCAGGATGATTTTACTAAAATGTCACTTGAAAATATTGCAGGTGCAGGCATTTTTTCTTCGGACAGAAGTATTAAAGAATATGCAGAAAAAATATGGCGCATTTCGCCTGTTAAATAACTAAAACCAAGAAAAAACTGTGGACAGATTTAAATTAATATGGTAAAATATGAGAGTGTTTAAAGCATTTTAAGCACTCTTATTTTTATAAAAGACTATGGATGTAAAATCACTCATAAATGTTGACATTATTTTGTCGGAAGTATATAATATTATTTGGTGAAAGTTTAAAATAAGATGGGCAAGGTGAGCTTTAAGATGAAAATGTATGTTAATTCGGTGGATAAACACAGAAAGCTTATTTTAGACGCATTTGATTACATATGGAAGCATCCTGAAACAGGATATAAAGAGTGGGGAACGCATAAGTATTTAAAAGAAATTTTTGTTTCGCTTGGGTATGAGGTTATAGAAGCCGGAAATATTCCCGGTTTTTATGCTGAAGCAGATACCGGAAGAGAAGGCCCGACGATTGCTGTTTTTGCAGAGCTTGACGGACTTATAATTCCATCTCACCCTGATGCTGATAAAGAAACCGGAGCAGTACACGCATGCGGTCATTGTACGCAGACGGCAGCTTTAGTGGGTCTTGCCGCAGCTTTAAAAGAAGAGGGCTTGCTCGATAAGCTCAGCGGCAAAGTGCGTTTGGTTATAGTTCCGGCAGAAGAAGGCATTGAGCTTGATTTCAGGCGTGAGCTTATGGAAAAAGGTATTATTAAATACAAAAGCGGTAAAGTTGAATTTCTTCGCCGTGGGCTTTTAGATGGCGTAGATTTGTCGTTTATGATACACGCAGATGTCGATAAACCGCATTCGGGAAGTATGAATGGCGGCTCAAACGGACTAATTGCAAAATCGGTTTGCTTTTTAGGTGTTTCAGCACACGCAGGCGGTCTTCCGCATAAGGGAATAAATGCTCTTTATGCGGCAAATACTGCGCTGAATGCAATAAATGCGCTAAGAGAAACCTTTGAGGATTCAAAGCATATACGTGTGCACCCCATTATTTCCTGCGGTGATACTTCTGTTAATGCAATTCCTGATAAAGTTAAGCTTGAAACCTACGTTCGGGCAGCCGATATGGATGCTGCGGTAAGCGCAAATGCCAAAATTAACCGTGCGATAGCGGCTTCTGCTGCTGCTATCGGTGCAAAGGTGCATATAAGCGATATTCCCGGCTCATGGCCGAGGTGGAATGACAGAACGATGATGCCTGTTTTTAAAGAGGCTATGGAGGAAGTGCTGACTTCGATAGATGTAGACCCTGGGCGCTGGAATGCAGGTTGCTCTGATATGGGCGATATGGCAAGTTTAATGCCTACAATTCAGGCATATGTCGGCGGTGCGTGCGGAAAAGAACATGGCATAGATTATTATATTTGTGATCCGGAAACAGCGTGCGTTGATTCGGCTAAAGTTCAGCTTGTTGCAATTGCTAAATTCTTAGAAAACGATGCAAAAAATGCAAAAGAAGCAATTGCGTCTTATAAACCTTATTTTAAGGACAAGGCTGAATATTTTGCATATATTGACAGAATAAAAAAGGAATACGATGCCGTTATATACGAAGAAAACGGCAACGTAACACTTAATGTTGGCTTTTAATTAAAAATTAGTTTAAATTATATTTATTTGAAAGAGGTAAAGTATGAGCGGATATTTTTGTGTAGCATCAAAAGAGGATTGTGTTTTTGATTTATTTTACGGAGCAGATTTTCATTCTCATTTAGGCACAAGGCGTGCGGGAATGGCGGTTTATAGCCAAGAGAACGGGTTTGACAGGGCTATTCATAATATTGAAAATGCACCGTTTAGAACGAAGTTTACAGACGAGTCTACCCAAATGCACGGCGAAATGGGAATTGCAAGTATATCGGACTTTGAGCCTCAGCCGATTTTGGTGTCATCTAAGCACGGAAGCTATGCAATAGCTACGGTTGGAATGGTGAACAATATGGCAGAACTTGCAGAAGATATTCAAAAAAACAATGCTCACTTTTTTATTATGAGAAACGGAATTGTTAACCAAACAGAGCTGATTGCTGCACTTATTAATCAAAAAGATAATTTTATTGAAGGAATAAAATATGCGCAAGATGTGATTGACGGCTCCATAAGTATGCTTGTGCTTACGCCTAAAGGAATATATTTAGCACGTGATAAAAACGGCAGAACGCCTATTGCTGTCGGTAAAAAAGAGGGTAGCTTTTGCGCAAGTTTTGAAAGCTTTGCTTACCTTAATCTCGGATATCACGATTTGCGTGAGCTTGCGCCCGGTGAAATTGCGGTGCTTACTGCAGATGGCGTACAAACTCTTTATAAGCCTGACGCAAATATGAAAATTTGTACATTTTTGTGGGTTTATTACGGATATCCGTCATCGTCATATGAAGGTGTAAACGTTGAAAAGATGCGTAACAGATGCGGAAAATGCCTTGCAAAATGCGATGAAGGAAAGGTAAATCCTGATATCGTTGCAGGTGTGCCGGATTCGGGTATAGCGTGTGCAATAGGCTATGCAAATGCATCAGGCGTGGAATTTTCAAGACCATTTATTAAATATACACCGACGTGGGCAAGGTCATTTATGCCTACACATCAGGACAAGAGAAACCTCATTGCAAAAATGAAGCTTATTGCGGTTCATGACCTTATAGAAGGACGCAAGCTCCTTTTGATTGATGACTCCATTGTAAGAGGGACTCAGCTTCGTGAAACAACTGAGTTTTTATATGAAAGCGGTGCAAAAGAGGTGCATATAAGAACGGGTTGTCCGCCTATTCTTTTTGGCTGTAAGTACTTAAATTTCTCACGTTCAAGCTCTGAAATGGATTTAATCACCCGCAAGGTTATAACCGAGCTTGAGGGAAAAGAGCCCGACAGAGAAACGCTTTATCAGTATGTTGACCCTGATGGCGAAAAATATAAGAAGATGCTTGAGGTAATCAGACAAAAGCTTCATTTTACAACGCTCGCGTTTTTAAGACTTGATGATATGCTTGACTCTGTCGGCATAGATAAGGACAAGCTTTGTACATATTGTTGGGACGGAAGAGAATAAAGCTTATATTAAATGAACGGAGGATCTTACAATGTGGAACGGATTTAAAACAAGAAGAGTTACATTTGAGGAAAGAAATGCCGTTATAATTTTCCCGAAAGGCAAGGGAAACGGTAGAATGATATTAAAAACTGAGTATTTGGATGCTTTTCCGAATTTTGATATTCAGATGCTTGAAAAGGGTTATCACCTTATACACTTAAAACAACGTTCACGTTGGGCGCCTGATGAAGAAATTGATATTTTGGCAAGATTTGTAGAGTTTTGCAGTGAGGAGCTTGCTACAAGCAAGAAATGTCTGCTTGAAGGTATGAGCTGCGGCGGTCTTCAGGCTGCAAAGTTTGCAGAAAAATATCCTCAGCTTGTGTCTGTTTTATATTTGGATGCTCCTGTTTTAAATCTTTTAAGTATGGTAGGTCTTGGTGAATGTAAAGACCCAAGCATTGAAATGTTCTGGAGGGAAATTGTTGCAACATACGGCGTGAGCAAATCAACAATTATCAATTTCAGAAAAAGCCCTATTGATAATATGGAGCCGCTGATTGCAAATAACATTCCGATTATTATGCTTTACGGAAATGCAGACGGTGTTGTTATTTACGAAGAAAACGGAAAGGTTTTGGAAAATTTCTATAAAGAAAACGGCGGAAATATTAAGGTTATCGCAAAATCTATGGTTGGACATCATCCGCACGGACTTGATGACCCTATGCCTATAATCGAGTTTGTTGAAAACAATTGGAAGAACGAGGAATAATGTGACTATTATGAACTGCGAAAATTTATTTAGAGAAATAGATAAATTGAGTGATTATTATCTTGATGTTTTAGAAGAGGTTTGCAAAAAAGAAAGCCCGACAGATTTTAAGCAAGGTGTAGATGCCGCAAACAGCATTATTATCGATATAGCCAAAAAACATGGCTGGAGTATAGAGGTATCAAAGCAAGAGGTTTCAGGGGACAGCATTTTAATTACATTAAACCCTGATGCAAAAGAAGCACCAGTTACTTTTTCGGGGCATATGGATACCGTGCATCCTGTCGGAAGCTTTGGCGTACCTGCGGTAAAACGCGACGGAGAAAAAATGTATGGCCCGGGTTGTTGCGACTGTAAAGGCGGTATAGTTGCGGCGGTTTGTGCTATGGAGGCTTTAGAAAAAGTCGGATTTGCAAAAAGACCCGTACAGCTTATAATTCAGTCTGATGAAGAAAAAAGCAGTATGCCAAGCAATAAAGAGACAATTAAATTTATGTGCGAAAAATCGAAAAATTCTGTTGCTTTTTTGAATTGTGAACCACATAGCAAGAGTTTGGCTACAATGGCACGAAAGGGAATAATAAGATACGAATTTTGTGTGTTCGGCATAGCGTGCCATTCTTCTAATTGCACGAAAGGCGCAAATGCAATTGCCGAAGCTGCACACAAAATACTTGAGCTTGAAAAATTAAAAGATGAAGATGGTCTTACGTGCAACTGCGGTGTAATTTCAGGTGGAACGGTTGCAAATACTGTTCCTGATAAATGTACTTTTGTAGCTGATATAAGATATGCTACACTTGGAGAACTCAAAAAAGTAAAAGAAATTATTGAAAATGTTGCAAAAATGACGGTGATAGAAGGCTGCCGCTGTGAGGTAAGCGAAGTTAGCCACAGACCTGCTATGGTAGAAGCTGAGCGTAATTTTGAGCTTTTAGAAAAAGTCAATGAGATGTATAAAGAAAATGGCTTGCAGGTTTTAAATCCTATCGTAAGCAAAGGCGGCTCCGATGCTGCGTATGTTACCGAGGCGGGCATACCTTGTATTGACAGTGTTGGTATTGAGGGTGGCGGAATACACTCGGTAGATGAATTTGTTTATTTAAAATCTCTTTCTGAAACGGCAAAAAGACTTGCTTGTGTTGCGTATTGCATATAATTACATAACTCTATATATGAAGAGGTGTACCAAAATGTGTACATCTCTTTTTTGCAATAAAGCAAGATAGTACATAACTTTCGCAATATTTAAAATGTAAGCTACTTGATATGAAAATTTTGCCGTGATAAAATTAAATAAAAACAAGACAAAGGAGTTTGCTTTATGAAAGAGATAAAAAAGGACAATTTAACGGTTAAAATTTTTGATTCAAGAGACGAAATGGGAAAAGCAGCAGGTGAGGCAGCAGCTAATAAAATAAAAGAACTTATTGCAAAAAAAGGCGAGGTTAATATGATTTTTGCAGCAGCACCATCGCAAAATGAAACACTTAAAACCTTATGTGAGTCCGATGTTGACTGGACAAAAGTAAATGCTTTTCATATGGATGAATACGTTGGTTTAAGTAAAGATGCGCCGCAAGGCTTTGGTAACTTTTTAAAGGACAGAATTTTTTCACTTCTTCCGTTTAAAAGTGTAAATTATATTAACGCCGAAAACGAAACTGCTGAAGAAACCTGCGCACGTTATGCTAAACTTATAAAAGAAAATCCGATTGACATTGTGTGCCTCGGTATTGGTGAAAACGGACATATCGCATTTAATGACCCGCACGTTGCAGATTTTAATGACAGCGAAATTATAAAAAAGGTGGAGCTTGACAACGTTTGCCGTCAGCAACAGGTAAATGACGGATGCTTTGAAAATTTAGAAAGCGTACCGCTTTATGCGCTCACGTTAACCGTTCCCACACTCTTTAATGCAGACTATCTTTTCTGCACAGTTCCGGCGTCAACTAAAGCAGATGCCGTATATAAAACGGTGAATAATGAAATAAACGAAGAGCTTCCTGCTACAATTATGAGAAAACATAAAAATGCCATAATGTATTGCGATAAAGACAGCGGAGCAAAATTGTTTTAACACGTAAAAAACGCAAGCACGATTAAATGCGGCTTGCGTTTTTGTTTTTTGGGGCTTAATTTTCTCGATTGAAAGAAAAAAATGAAAATATTTGACATTTTATTTATTTGCTGATACAATGTTTTCATAGAAATACTAAAGCAGATATTAATAAATTTTAATCGGTGGTGCAAAAATGAATCAGGAACGCAGAAAAAACATAGTAGAGCTTCTTGAAAAACAGGGGACTGTGACAAACGCTGAATTAATGGAAAGGTTTGATATATCCATTGAAACAGTAAGACGCGATTTGGCGTTTTTGGAAAAAGAGGGTTTTTTGGAAAGAGTTTATGGCGGGGCAGTCAGGAAAAAATTTATGAATACAGAGCCTGACTATGCAAACCGTGAAAAAGAAAATTTCGCTGAAAAACAGGCTATTGCAAAAGAAACAGAAAAGCTGATACACATAAAAGACACAGTTTTTTTTGATGTTGGCACAACCGTGTTGCAGCTTGCGAGGTTTTTAGATAAAAATAAGGAAATTTCGGCGTTTACAAATTCGCTTCGCACGGCAATTGTTCTGTCC
Source organism: Clostridia bacterium (assembly GCA_017935435.1). GTDB lineage: Bacteria > Bacillota > Clostridia > UBA1381 > UBA9506 > RGIG9126. The sequence continues at coordinate 20,016 of JAGBHP010000047.1, forward strand.
GAAAAGGGTATGAGCGTGATTGTTCCGGGCGGAAATTTGCGTGACGGAGAATTTTCCATTTCGGGTAGTCTTGCCGAAAATAATTTCTCACATTTTAACGTAGAAACTGCTATTATTGGCGTCGGAGGCATAACCGAAGACGGAATTACAGATTTTATCCCTGAAGAAGCCGCTTTAAGACAAAAGGTAATAAAAAACGCTAATAAGGTTATTGCCGTTGCGGATTATTCAAAATTCGGTGTTCGGGCAATGTGCAATGTGTGTAAACCCGACGAAATCGATGTGCTCGTTACGGATAGTAAAGCACCTAAATCGTTGCTTTTAAAGCTGGAAAAAATGGGAGTACAGATAATTGTCGCAAATGTTTAAATATAAAAAGCAAGAAAACCACTACATAATTGTCGTTATGTGGTGGTTTTTTGTGCAAAATTGGAATTTAGCGCATAAAATGTTTGGTTATGTTTGTAGGGGAGGGTCTCTGCGCCCGCCCGATACAATTCGTTTACAGATTTTGCGGGAGGGAATGGAAACCCTCCCCTACCAT
>JAGBHP010000048.1 GCA_017935435.1 Clostridia bacterium
GCTAAACAAGCGCCTAATAAAGCCTTTTCATTACAACAACGAAGTCTAAATGAAGCAAAACTTTAAGGTAGAAATTCGTCATTTGACGAATTTCTACTAAAAAAGCCTTGTGTTTTGAACAAACTTCACCTCTCGCTGTACTTTTGTACAGCTTCGGGACTCAGTTTGTCCAATCTGCACTATTTTTCGTCCACCCACCAAAAGGGGCTGCCGCTTTTTGCGACAGCCCCTTTAGTTTTTTATCACGATTCTGCCAACACTCCGTATAAAACGTCATTTTCGCAGGCAGTGGTTTTAACGTTTAAAATTTTTCCTGAAATATCAGTATCGCTTTTTACTTTTACAGTTACGTAATTTTCTGTTTTTCCTTCAAAAATGCCGGGCTCGGTTTCCTGCTCAAACAGGACTTTTATTTCTTTATTAAGAAAAGAGCTTACGTATTCATTTCTTAATTCGCTGCAAAGAGCGATAAGCTTTTTAGAGCGCTCCTCTTTGATTTTGGGGTCAACCTGATTTGGAAAAACGGCGGCTTTTGTGCCTTTTCTTTGTGAATATTTAAAAACGTGGGCATCGGAAAGCTTAATTTTCCTTACAAAATCTAAGGTTTCATTAAATTCCTCGTCTGTTTCGCCCGGAAATCCGACCATAATATCTGTTGTAATTGCGGCTTTGGGCATAAGCTTTCTTATTCGCTCTACGCAAAGTGCGTATTCTTCTGCGGTATATCTTCTGTTCATTCGCTTTAGGGTTTGGGTGCATCCGCTTTGCAGTGACAAATGAAAATGTCTGCAAAGTTTTGGAACAGAGGCACATTTTTTAGTAAATTCCTCGTCAAAAATAAGCGGTTCGAGCGAGCCTAAGCGCAACCTTTTAATTTCAGGGATTTCGGCGATTTTTTCTATAAGTTCTAAAAGCTCAGGCTTTCCATTTTCAAGACCGAAGGACGCTAAGTGTATGCCAACTAACACAATTTCAGAAAAACCTTCCGCGGCTAAACGGCGAGCCTCGGAAACGGAATTTTCAAGGCTTCTTGAGCGCAGATTTCCCCTTGCAAAAGGAATTATGCAGTAGGTGCAAAAGCGGTTACAACCCTCCTGAACCTTTAAAAATGCCCTTGATTTATTTTCAATATGAGTGATTGAAAGCTCCTCAAACTCTTTAACTTTAAAAATATCCTCAACCAAGCTTTTACGAGTGTGTGTTTTGCAAAAATTTAAAATTTCATCATATGCCTTTAGCCTTTTATTCGTTCCCATAACGATATCAACCTCGGGAATTTTTAAAATATCATCAGGCGCAGTCTGCGCATAGCATCCCATAACCGCCAAAACGGCATTGGGGTTTAGTTGTTTAGCACGCCTTATCATCTGACGGGATTTTCTGTCGCCAAGGCTTGTAACTGTGCACGTATTTATAATATAAACATCAGCAAATTTTCCAAAATCAACAATTTCACAGCCATTTTTCGTAAATTGCTCCAAAACTGCCTCTGTTTCATACTGATTTACCTTACAACCGAGCGTAAAAGCCGCAACACTTTTAATTTTTTCCATTTTTTAAGCCTCTCTAAATGAAGTTATGTGTTAATGATACCACAGATTTAAAAAGTAAGCAAGAGTTCATCAAAAATCCTATTATTTTATTTAAAGCTTTCCGAAATTAGTTGACAAAATATAGTCTGTGTATTATAATGATTATAGAAAAAAGGCAAGACCTCAAACGGTTATGCCAAATATTAGGTTATAAAAAATAACGCACTACTTGGCGGTGGGCGTTATTTTTTTATGGTTATGATTAACACAATTAAAGTGATAATATATATCATTATGTATACATATTCCATAGCGACCACCTCCTTTAAAAGAGATGATAGCATAACCGCCCAGCTTTTACGCTTGTTTAAGTCTTACCTTTTGTCGAATTTTTTCGACAAGAACATTATACAACACATTTTATATTATTTCAACATCTTTTTGTAAAAAGACTGCTGCGCCAAATAAGAACAAAATAGATTTTATATGTTTATACGCAAATATGCAAAAAATTAAAGAAATCTATTGAAATTTACTTAAAATAAGTGTAAAATAGAATATATATGCAAATTTAGAGAAATAAAGAAAGGATTGAGTATAAATGCTTACAAAAGAAAGAGTACTTGAAATTTTAAAAGAGGCAGGCGTGCTTTTGGAGGGACATTTTCTTCTTACCTCAGGAAGACATTCTGCTAAATATTTGCAGTGTGCAAAAATTTTCCAGCACACAAAATATAGCGAAGAGTTATGTGCTGATTTAGCTGAAAAGTTTAAAGATGCAGGCGTTGAAGTTGTTATCGGCCCTGCTATCGGCGCAATTCAGATGAGCTACGAGGTTTCAAGACACTTAGGTGTTAAAAATATTTTTGCAGAGCGTGAAGACGGCAAAATGACACTTCGCCGTGGCTTTACAATTGAACCCGGACAAAAGGTTTTGGTTGTTGAAGATGTTGTAACCACAGGCGGCTCTGTAAGAGAGGTTATTGATATTGTAAAACAAATGGGCGGAGATGTTGTAGGTCTTGGCGTTATCGTTGACAGAACAGGCGGCAAGATTGATTTTGGCGTTCCTATGGGAAGCGTTATCTCAATTGAAGTTGAATCTTTTGAAAAGGACGACTGTCCGCTTTGCAAAGAAGGTCTTCCTCTCGTTAAACCCGGAAGCCGTCAGATTAAAGCGTAAAACGTATTAAAGGTGGTAACAGCTTGAACGGACACGAACACGCAGGACACAGACAAAGACTTAAAAACCGATACTTAAAAGAGGGACTTGACAGCTTTGAAATGCATGAGGTTTTAGAGCTTTTGCTTTACTATGCAATTCCGAGGCGTGACTGCAACAGTACCGCACATCATTTGCTCGGCGAATTCAAGTCAATTTCAAATGTTTTGGATACTGATGTAGAGCGTCTGTCAAAGGTTGACGGAATTGGCGAAAACAGCGCAATTCTTTTAAGCTTAATTCCTAAGATTGCCAAAATTTATCTTCAGGAAAAATGGTCTATGGATAATAAAGACACCTTAGGCTCATTTGAAACTATTGGTAGATACGCAATTGGTATGTTTATCGGTAAGAAAAATGAAGAATTTGGCATAATCTGCCTTGACTCCAACAGAAAAGTGCATTATTCGGGAATTGTGCAAAAAGGCTCGATAAATGAAACGCCTGCATACCCAAGGCTTGTGGTAGATGCAGCGCTAAGAGCCAACGCACAGACGGTTGTCTTGTGTCACAATCACCCAAGTGGGTCAATTTTGCCGTCAGTTGCTGATAAAGAAGCGACAGAGGCTATTGTAAATGCACTTGAGGCAATATCAATTGACGTGCTTGACCACGTAATTGTGTCGGGTGACCGTTTTTACAGTATGGCGGAAATGGGTCAGTTATAAGAATTATTTCTTTTCTTTGGGTTTAAAGATAAGCGCAATTACAAAACCAAAAAATACTGCGGCGGCAATGCCGGCACTTGTGCCGCTTACACCGCCTGAGAGTATGCCGAGAGCGCCTTTTTCCATTACACCCTTTAGCGCGCCTTTAGCAAGCGAATAGCCAAAGCCTGTAAGCGGAATTGTAGCTCCTGCTCCGGCAAGTTTAACGAGTGGCTCGTATATGCCAAGCATTGTAAGCGCAACTCCTGATGTAACGTAGATTACAAGTATGCGAGCAGGCGTAAGCTTACATTTATCAATTAAAATTTGAGCAACAGCACAAAGCGTGCCGCCGACTAAAAATGCCCAGAGATAGTTCATAGTGTTCTCCTTTAAATGAAATTTTACTGTTATTTTCTGCGAAAGAAAAAAATATATTCAAAAATAAAATTATTTATGTAATAAATGTGCCCGTATGGGGCGGAAAGAAGGCAAAAAATGTCAGGACATTCCAAATGGTCAAATATTAAACATAAAAAAGAAAAAAGTGATGCTAAAAAGGGTAAAATATTTACTAAGATTGGCAGAGAAATTACGGTTATTGTTAAAGCAGGCGGTCCGGATCCCGAGTCTAACTCAAAGCTTAAAGACGTAATTACAAAAGCTCGTGCTAACAATATGCCGAATGAAAATATTCAAAGATGTATCAAAAAAGCATCAGGCGAAATGGGTGCTGATAACTACGAAGAAATCACATACGAAGGCTATGGACCGAGCGGTGTTGCAGTAATCGTTGAAACCTTAACGGATAACCGCAACCGTACAGCAGGCGACGTTCGCCATTATTTTGATAAATTCGGCGGAAATTTAGGTCAGAACGGCTGCGTAAGCTTTATGTTTGACAAAAAAGGCGTAATTATCATTTCAAATGAAGATGGCGATTTGTCAGAAGATACAGTTATGATGGATGCTCTTGAATCAGGAGCTGAGGATTTCGCATCTCTTGAGGATTGCTTTGAAATTCAGACAGACCCTGATAGCTTCAGCGCAGTTTGCTCTGAACTTGAAGGTAAGGGTTACAGCTTTGCTTCTGCTGAAATCGAAATGATTCCGCAGACAACAGTTGCACTCACAGACGAAAAGGATATACTCTTTATGGGCAAGCTCATTGAAATGCTCGAAGATAATGATGATGTGCAGAATGTATATCATAACTGGGAAGAATAATCGTTTTTTTGTAAGTTTTTCACCGAAAATACTTGAAAAACAAACCAATATGTTGTAAAATTATTATAAAGGATTTGTTTTTGTGTCGCATAAATGGAGGACTTGGCGATGAAAGCGTTAATTTTATCTGTTCCAACAGGACAGGGGCATCATCAGGCGGCTAAAGCCGTTTATGAGTATTTTTCGGAGGAAACAGATGTTGAGTGTAAGATAATAGATGTTTTTGAAAACGTAAATCCACGGCTTGCAGAGTCTGTTGATAAGGGGTATCTCCTTTCTACAAAGGTGACGCCTAAGGCATATGGCAGAGTGTATGGTTTTTTAGAAAACCGTGACGATTCAAAAAATTCGGGTCTTGGTATTCTTTTAAAAACGATTTTAAACAAAAAGCTTATGCACTTTATCAAGGATTTTAAACCCGATGTAATTGTTGCAACGCACGTTTTTGCGGCGATTGCGCTTTCTCACCTTAAAAGAAAGTATCCTTTCCGTGCTAAAACTGTTGCGGTTATTACCGATTTTACCATGCATCCCTTTTGGGAAGAGGTTGACCTTGATTATTACGTAACGGCGTGTGAGGCGCTTGAATTTCAGGCAATTAAAAAAGGATATGCCAAAGAACAGATTAAGCCTTTTGGAATACCTATAAGGAAAAAGTTTGCTAAAAAAATTCCTAAAAGCGAGGCACGCAAAATCGTTGGTATAGATGAAAAATTTACCGTTATGATGATGATGGGAAGCATGGGCTATGGCGACGATACCATAGATATTGTTAAAAGCGTTGATTCTTTAGGCGACGACCTTCAGATTATCGTGGTTTGCGGAAATAACAAAAAAATGAAACGCAGACTTTCGGGAATGAGCTTTTCACACAAGGTTTATGCCCTTGGATTTGTTGATAACGTGGATGTTTTAATGGACAGCGCAGATTGTATAATTACAAAACCCGGCGGTTTGTCAACATCTGAGGCTCTTGCAAAGGAGCTTCCGATTATTATGCTTGACCCGATTCCCGGTCAGGAAGACAGAAATAAGGAATTTATGCTAAATAATGGCATAGCATTAAATATAAGCAAAACTTTAAGGGTTGAAGAGGCGATTTATCAGCTTAAAAATCTTGATTACAGGATTGGTGCTTTAAAGGAAAATATGAAGTTTATAAGAAAGCCTGAATCAACCAAAAATTTGTGTGAGTTTTTAATGTCACTTTAAAATAACCGAAATCTTTCGGTTTCTATAATAAAAAAGGAGGTTTTTGATGTGAAACTGGTATTTGCAATTGTAAACAATGAGGATGGTAATATTGTTATGCGTGAGCTTAACAAGGCAGGTTTTTCTGTTACCAAAATGGCATCAACAGGTGGTTTTTTAAGGGTTGGCAACACTACGCTTTTAGTAGGTACAGAGGAAGAAGACGTACAGAAGGTAATTGATGTGATTAGAAAGTTCAGCGCAAAACGTAAACAGATTGTGTTCACACCAGAGCCTTATATCGGTATCGCAGGCGATATGTCCTCGTACCCTGAAGAGATTGAAACCGGCGGTGCTACAATCTTTGTAATTGACGTTGAAAAGTTTGAAAAGGTTTGATGATGGAAAAATTAAGCGGCATTTACGGTCATAGCAATGTTAGTGAGCGTTTAGCTCAAGCAGCTAAAAGCGGAAAGCTTTTTAATTCATATGTTTTTGAAGGTGCAAAGGGTTGCGGCAAAAAAACAACTGCTGACCTGTTTTGTGCTGCGGTTATGTGTAAAAATAAAGAAAAAAATCTTCCTTGCGGCGAGTGTGATGCTTGCCGCAAGGTATTTTCACACAATCACCCCGATGTTATCTATGTTAAAAGAGATGACGGCAAAAAAACAATCGGTGTGGATAATATCCGTGAAAATGTGGTAAATAATGTATATATAAAACCGATGCTTGCAGACAAAAAAATATTTGTTATTACAGACGGTAGCGACTTAACAGAGCAGTCGCAAAATGCTCTGTTAAAAATTTTAGAAGAACCGCCCGAATATGCAAGCTTTATTATAATTACAGAAAATTCGGGATTTTTGCTTCAAACTGTGCGCTCACGCTCTGTTGTGCTCAGCTTTTTGCCGGTAGCAGACAGCGTAACGCAAAAGGTTCTTTTTGAAAAAACAAACGGAAAATATTCGGAAAACGAAATCAGATTTGCATCTCGCTTTGCTCGTGGTGTGCCTGGAAAAGGTCTTGAAATTTTGGAAAATGAGGATTTTACAAGGCTTTATAATGAAACCGTTAAAAAAATGATTGCTCTTTTCGGCAAAAAAAATACTGTGAGCGATTTTGAAAAGTTTTTAAATGACGAAAAAGAAAAAGTAGACCTCGTAATCGATTTTATGATTACTTTTGTAAGAGATTGTATTCTCGCTAAAAAAGGTTGCGAAAATCTTGTTGTGTGCGAAAACTATCTTGTAGATATTAAAAAAGTGTGCGAAAGCGTAAGCACGAAAACCTTAGCTAAGCTTTCGGAGCTGATACTTGAATATAACGAAAGATTAAAATATAATGCCGCATTTGTATCGGCAACCATGGACATGCTTTTAAATATGAGAGAACAAATAAAAGCATGATAACTTTATTTCTGAAACTGTTTTGTCCGCCCACGGCAATACAGATATGAAAAAACAGTGGGTAGAAAGGCTGCGTAAACGCAAATTGGTAAAGGTAGTAGGAATAAGATTTAAACCCGTGGGAAAAATATATTATTTTGAACACGGTGATGAGCCGCTTGTGTACGGCGAGGGCGTAATTGTTGAAACCTCACGTGGCACAGAGTACGGCACAGTTGTAATTCCTGAGCGTGATATTGATGAGGCAGAGTTTAATATACCTTTAAAAAAGATTATAAGAAAGGCAACTCCTGCTGATCAGGCACAGCTTCAGGAAAATAAGAAAAAAGAAAAAGAGGCACGTGTTATCTGCCTTGAAAAAATTAAGGCAAATGGCCTGGAGATGAATCTGGTGGATGTTGAATACACTTTTGACAGAAGTAAGATTCTTTTCTACTTTACGGCAGACGGAAGAGTGGATTTTCGTCAGCTTGTAAAAGACCTCGCTACTGTTTTCAGAACTCGAATTGAGCTGAGGCAGATTGGTGTTCGTGATGAAGCAAAAATGCTTGGAAGCGTTGGTATTTGCGGAAGAGAGCTTTGTTGTTCAAAGTTTTTGGGCGATTTTGAGCCTGTTTCAATTAAAATGGCAAAGGAACAGTCGCTTTCGCTTAATCCAACAAAAATTTCAGGCTCTTGCGGCAGACTTATGTGCTGCTTAAAGTATGAGCAGGAGGCTTATGAGCACTTAAATCAGGGTCTTCCCAATGTCGGTGCTTTGGTTAAAACACCGCAGGGCAACGGAACTGTTGTGAGCGTTTGTGTTTTAAAGGAGCTTGTAAGGGTTAAGCTTGAAAAAAATGCTGAAAACGTTATAAGCGAGTTTAAAAAGAGTGAGCTTAAGGTTTTAAAAGACGGTGCAAAATCTCATCATCATGATGATGATGTGGATATGTCTGCTTTAAAGGAATTAGAGGGAGAATAATTTTTGGTTACTTGTTAAAAACAGAAAGGGAAGTGAAAAAAGTGGCAAAAAAAGTAAAAGATATGCTTATTTATAAAGGAAAACCGTTGCTTCGCTCGGGTGATAAGCTTTATTTTGGCGATTTTAGCGAAAACTTTATTACGGTTTTTACAATCACTGAAAAAACAAAGCTTAAAGATTTAGAGGTAGCATCTAAAGTTACAATCGAGCTTTTAGAAAAAAAGGGCGCAGATATAAAGAGTGCGCATTTAGTTAAAAAAGCCGAAAGAACAAGCCTTTTTGAAGCTCTTGATATTGGTTGCTTCTGGCTTGAGGATATTTTGGAAATGGAAAGAGAATTTAAAGAAAAATTACAGGCGTAATTTTAGTTGGCAGAGTAGGAAACAGCGCGTTATACTTATGTATTGAAGTGACGAAGGGACGGGAAGTTGCCTTTCGTACGAAAAGCAGATGCTTGCGGTGCTGTTTTCGCATTCCGCTGTCATTTTGAGAGCTATATTTTAAAAATTATTCCTCTCTTATGTGGCATTTTATATAAGGGAGGAATTTTTTATGCAAAAAAACAAAATCAAAACAAAAACACTCGTTTTTTTAGCGCTTTTAGTTGCGCTAAACATTGTAATCGTGCGGTTTTTATCAATTCAGACGCAATCGATAAGAATTGGCTTCGGATTTTTAACAACGTCGCTTTCGGGTATGCTTTTTGGCCCGTGGCTTTCAGGAATTACGGCTTTTTGCGCAGATTTTTTGGGAATGGTTGTAAACAGCAGGGGCATGGCGTATTTTCCTGGCTTTGGAATAAGCGAAGCGCTTTACGGCATAACTTACGGCTTGTTTCTTTATAAGCGTGAAAAAAGCTACAAAAATATTATCCTTTGCGTAACTCTGCAAACAATTTTAATCGAGCTCGGACTTGGCACGCTTTGGGTGCATATGCTCTTTAAAACACCTTTGTGGACAATTTTTGTTTCAAGAATTTTAACGGCTGTTGTTCAATATCCGATTAAAATTTTTGGCATTAAATATATATGGAAATACGTTGGAAGTAAATATAAAAACTTATAATTTGTGAGGAAAAATATGATTTGCTATTTGGATAACAGCGCAACGACAAGACCGCTTGATGAGGTAACGGACTTTATTTGCGAAATTAATAAAAATTTTTACGGAAATCCGTCATCGCTTCACTCGATTGGTTTTGATGCTGAAAAAATCGTAAAAAAAGCACGTGAAACCGTTCTTGCATCAATTGGCGACATAGACGGTACGCTCGTTTTTACCGCAGGCGGAACAGAGTCTAACAACTTAGCAATAATTGGATATATTAAAAATAAACTCAAGCGCTCGCCTAAAATTATAACAAGCAAAATTGAGCATCCGTCGGTTACAGAGCCTTTTATGTACTTAAAAGAAGAAGGGGCAGATGTACATTTTTGCGCCCCAAACGAAAAGGGAATGATTGATTTAGCTGAGCTTGAGTCTATGGTCGATGAAAAAACCGAGCTTGTAAGCCTTATGCTTGTAAATAATGAGGTTGGCTCTGTTCTTTCAGCGGCTAAAGCCTGCGAAATCATAAAAAGGAAAAATCCTAAGGCGATTTTTCACGTTGACGCAGTTCAAGCCTATGGAAAAGTGCCGATAAACGTTAAAAAAATGGGCATTGATATGCTTTCAATAAGCGGACATAAAATTAATGGTCCTAAGGGAATAGGCGCACTTTATGTCAGACAAGGGATAACTTTGCTTCCTGTTATGCTTGGCGGACATCAGGAGAAAAATTTGCGTTCGGGAACGGAAAATGTTCCTGCAATCGGCGGACTTTTAAAGGCGGCTGAAAGAGTAAACCAAAATCTTATGCAAAATATAGAAAAAATGTCTTATTTAAAAAATATGCTTTTAGAGGAGCTTAAAAAAATTCCGTTTTGCCACATTAACGGCGGCGACGGCGAGGGTTTTGCTCCAAATATTATTAATGCATCATTTGACTTTTTAAAGTCGGAGGTTTTGCTACACAGTCTTGAAAAAAGAGGTGTTTTTGTTTCGTCGGGGTCTGCGTGTTCTTCAAATAAGCCTGCGCCGAGCCATGTGCTAAGTGCTATGGGGCTTGACAGAAAACGTGTTGATACTGCGATAAGAATCAGCCTTTGCCCAGAAAATACGGAGGAAGAAATTCTTTATGCAATAGATGTAATTAAAGAGGAAACAAAAGCTCTATATGATATTTTAAAAAGGTAACAAAAGCTAAAAAAACGCATAGAATTATAACAAGAGGATAAAACGTGAAAGTTCCTTTCACATTTTGCCTCCGGCGGATTGAAATGCCCGTGCGAAATTTTCTTCGCAAGCTCAGAAACGCACATGGGCAAAAAATCTCTTATCATTCCTTGCCATACGGATAAGGGAAAGTTAAAATTACTATTTTGCCGACGTATGGCGGCGGAATGGAGATTTTTATGCGTTTGGGTGAAAAAAGTATATTTGGTTCAGCGAGGGGAAGGCGAGCAGGAAGAAAATTTTCAGGTGTGCTCGTCATTCTCCTTTTTGTTTCGATTTTTGTTTTCAGTGCACTTTATTCTTTAAACACCTTAGTGCCTACCCTTTTAAGAATTGCCGAAAATGAGGCAAAAATCATAGGCACTCAAACCGCAAATAAAGCCGCAGCCGAGGTGTTTGACAGCTTAAAATTTGAATATACCGACCTTTTTTCATTTGAAAAAACCGAGTCGGGTAAAATTGTTGCGCTAAAATCCGATATGATAAATGTAAACCGCATAAAATCTGCCGTTGCGATGAATGTTCAGGGGAAAATATCTGAAATAAAAACTGAAGAGCTTGAAATTCCTCTTGGTGCTTTAATGGGGAGCGATGTTTTTGCAGGAGTGGGGCCGTTTGTTTCATTTGAACTTATGCCCGTGGGCGCTGCAATTGTTGACGTGATAAGCGAATTTGCTGACAGTGGAATAAACCAGACCCACCTTACCATATCTTTAAAGGTGAATACCGATATCGCACTTTTGATGCCGGGGATAAGGCGTATGACAAAGGTTTCGTGCGATGTTCCTGTAATTGATACGGTTATTGTGGGAGATGTTCCGTCAAGCTATGTAAATGTTGACCGTGAGGGATATGAGTTTGAAGATGATGTGCTTCAGCTTGCAGAAGAGTAGGGGACAGGAAATTGGAGATGGTGTAGTGACTAATGGTTATGTTTGTAGGGGTCGGCGTACTTAAGGAGGGCAGACCCTCCTTAACGACCTGTTGAAATGCGCATGAATTCAATGCAAAAGGGACGTCCGGGAGGCCGTCCCCTACGATATAGCCGCAAATTTTCAGGCGTGATTGTAGGGCAGGAGCTTGCTCTTTCCAATCATTTTCTCGGGAGGGCGCAGAGACCCTCCCCTACAATATTTAATCATAACCGAAAGGTAAATTGGAATTTAACTGTCGGTTGGGCGTTGCCTCCCCTGTGTAAGGGGAGGTGGGTTTCGCAAAGCGAAACTCGGAGGGGTTGTTATTAAAATACGTTCGTTGACACAAAAACAACCCCTCAGTCACCTTTCGGTGAC
>JAGBHP010000049.1 GCA_017935435.1 Clostridia bacterium
ATAAAAAAGCTTTTTAAGCTTCAACCCCCTAACCCCCAATCTTGGGGGCAAAAAGGAAATCTTTTATGATATTCCGTCATTACAACAAAATGTTGTAATTTCCTACATAATAAAAAAATGGGGTACACCCCATTTTTTTATTTCTTCTTTTTGCCTCTTCGGCTTTTTTTCTTTAAAAATCTTTTTGTATCAATTTTGCTTTTATTATTTTTATCTTTACGTGTTTTGTTGCTTTTTTGTCTTTTGTACGGCTTATCTTTTCGTACATTTTCCTTTTTAGTGCGGCTCATTTCTGCGCCCGTAAGCGAAAAATCAATTTCGCCCGTTTCTTTATCAGCTCGAACTGCGCAAACGGTCACATTATCACCGAGGCTATATACTTTTCCCTTTCTTATGCCAAACAGGCACATCTGCTTTTCGTCAAATTCATAGTAATCGTCAGAAAGCTCCGTCATGGTAACTAACCCCTCAATAGAATTTGAAAGCTCTACAAACATACCAAATGACGTAACAGAAGAAACAACTCCCGAGAATTTTTCGCCGATATGTGCCGCCATAAACTCTGCTTTTTTAACCGAAACGGCTTCACGCTCAGCCTCCTGCGCTTTTTGCTCTGTTATGCTTGCCTGCTCTGCACTTAAATCGCAAAACTCACTCAGTTCATCTTTATCTATCTTTTTATTATGCAGAAAATCCTTTATAATTCTGTGAATTACAAGGTCTGGGTATCTCCTGATTGGCGAGGTGAAATGACAGTAGCATTTTGATGCCAAGCCAAAATGCCCAAGGTTTTCGCTTTTATACTCTGCCTTCATCATAGAGCGAAGAGCAAGCGTGGTAAGGAGCCTTTCCTCTTTTTTACCCTGACACTTTTTAATTAAATTACTAAAATCTTCAGGCGTAACTTTATCGGGATTTTTTGAAATTTTATAGCCAAAAAGCGATGCAGTTTCAGATATTGCGGCAAGCTTTTCTTTGCTTGGTGCTTCGTGTACTCGATATACAAACGGCATTTTTTTCTCCGTCATAAACTCCGCCACAGTTTCGTTTGCAACAAGCATAAATTCTTCTATTATCCCATTTGAGATGCCCTTTTCGCACTTGATAATGTCTACGCATCTGCCATTTTCGTCTAAAACCGCCTTGCTTTCAGGTAAATCAAAGTCAATCGCTCCACGATTTTCTCTTTTTTTCCTTAAAATATCCGCAAGCTCTTTATATAGGAAAAATTTTGGCACTAAATCCTTATATTTTGCGCAAACCTCCTCGTTTCCCTCTAAAATGAGGGTAACGTCTGTATATGACATTCTCTCGGTTGTTTTTATGACGCTTTCAAAGATTTTTCGGCTCAAAACTACGCCTGCCTGATTAATTTCCATTAAAACAGAAAGTGTAAGCCGCTTTACCTTAGGGTTTAGACTGCAAATTCCGTTAGACAGCTCTTTTGGAAGCATTGGTACAACTCTGTCAACAGGATAAACGCTCGTGCCGCGCCTGAATGCTTCTTTATCTATTACCGTGCCTCGCTTTACATAATTTCCTACGTCTGCAATATGCATGCCAAGCTCGAAATTTCCGTTTTCAAGGCGTTTTATACTAACCGCATCATCTAAATCTTTAGCATCTTCTCCGTCGATTGTAACTATTATTTCGTTAGTTAAATCAACTCTTTTTTGCATTTCCTCATCCGAAACCTCTTTAGGCTGTCTTTTTGCCGCTCTTACTACATTTTCGGGAAATTCCTCTTTTATTCCGTGATTTCTTAAAATACACAAAACATCAAGACCGATATCGCCGTTTTTTCCAAGCACTTCTGTAATTTCACACTCAGCTGAGCTTATCTTTTCGCAAAGCACGGCAACTACCCTGTCGCCATCTTGCGCCTGCGCCGTATTCTTATTTATATAAATCTCGCACGGAAGTTTTTTATCATTCGGAAGAACGTACCCAAAAATTCCGTTTCCCTTAAAGACGCCTGTAAACTCACGTTTTTTTCGTTTTAAAATTTTTATAACTGCGGCTTCCTCTCGCTCACCTGAGCTTTGCTTTAGTTTTTTTATCAGCACTCGGTCAGAATCTATTGCGCCGTTTGTGTTTTCTTCAGCGATATAGAAATCTACTTCTCTTCCGTCTACGCTTGCAAAGCCAAAGCCACGCTCATTCCCCGTAAAATCAGCTTCAAAAACACCTGCATTTTTAGCAGCAGAATATCTTTTTTTGCCCGTTTTGATTAAGTGTCCCTCTAAAATAAGCTCGTCCATTATTTTATAAAACTCGTCCATATCGCTTTCGGGCACGCCTAAAATACCTGCGGCTTCTGAAAACATAAGCGGAAAACTTGCATTTTCTTCAAAAAATTTAAGTATTTTTTCTTTCGTGTCACTTTTTTCACCTCCGCTATATTATTTTTTCTAAAAATACAATTTGCATACAGACAAAAAAAGGATTGCGTACCGCAATCCCTTTTTTAACTTTAAAAAATTAGTCGTTAGCTTTTCCTGTTGAGCCAAACATTTCAATTTTGCCCATAACAACCTTCTTCATAGCTTCTTTTGCAGGAGCCATAACCTTTCTTGGGTCGAAAGCGTCAGAAGTTGCAACAAATTCGCGGATAGCATCTGTGAAAGCTAAGCGGATATCTGTGTCGATGTTAATCTTATTAACACCAAGCTTAGTTGATTTGATGATATCCTCTTCAGGAATACCTGATGCACCATGAAGAACGATAGGAGTATCGGGGATTAATGCTTTAATTGTCTGAAGTCTTTCAAAGTCGAGCTTCGGAACGCCTTTATATTTACCATGAGCAGTACCGATAGCAATAGCAAGTGAATCAACGCCTGTTTCAGCTACAAATTTAACTGCTTCATCAGGTGATGTAAATCTTGCATCTTTTTCATCAACATTAATATTATCTTCAATTCCACCAAGACGGCCAAGCTCTGCTTCAACAGATACGCCGCAAGCGTGAGCAACCTTAATGATATCCTTAGTTGCTGCAATATTTTCATCTAAAGGAAGATGTGAGCCGTCAATCATAACAGATGTCCAGCCGTATTTGATACATTTCATAATGGTATCATAAGTTGTACCATGGTCTAAGTGAAGAACAACAGGTACACTTGCTTTTTCAGCTGCAACCTTTACCATTGCTGCGATATATTCAATACCGGCATATTTGATTGCACCCTCTGAAGTCTGGAGAATAACAGGCGCCTGTTTTTCTTCAGCAGCAGCTATAATTGACTGCAAGATTTCCATGTTGTTGATATTAAAAGCACCAACAGCATAATTGCCCTTATTTGCTCTGTCTAATACGTATTTTCCTGTAACAAACATCTTTAGTTCCATTACCTTTCTTCCCGCATGTTTTTTACCGCAAAGACAAGCCGCGGGCTGCCGTCTTTTTTGCGCGGTCTTATTTAAGACTTAAAAAAGTCATTTTCTACATTATTTTTGCCCAATTATGATTTTTGATAACCTCGAAAAACCATTTTTCTTTATTTCTGAAATATCAATAACCGATTTTGTGCCGCAAACGCAGCATTTTAAAACAATCTCGTTTTCTCTTACCTCAATATCGATAACCCTTGAACCGCAGTGGCATTTTAAATTATCATTTTCTGATAAATCCTGAATTTTATCCAGTGCTTTAAGCATCAAAATTCCGTTTTTGCCCGTATGTTCAAGACCGCAAGCCATTAAAACATCGCCAACCATAGCTTCGCTTTCTTCCATTGCCATATTTACCGACTTGTTTTTTCCGATAAAAGCAAGACCCACGCCCACCTCAGGACACTGAAAGTCATTACAATCACGTTTTGCAAGAGTATCAAACTTTAAGCTGTATTTATGAGGGCTGTCGCAAATAACGCAATCAAGCTCCACGTTAAAGCTTGTCCTGCCGTCTGCCGTTATGCTGATATTTGACTCACCGCAGGCGCAATGAACCGAAATCCCCTTTTTGCCCGAAAGCTCAAAAAGCGAAAAGTCGCCATAGGTTATTTCACCGCACGCCGCACAGCGATATGCTATTGTTCTGTCAAAATCAATTACCATCTAAGTTCTTCTCCAACTAAAAAAATTATCCACTAATTATAATACTACAAATGATGCTCAATGTCAAAGGCAAATAGTAAAAATTTTATTTTTTGTTATAATTTCACATAATTTTTCATATTTTGCCCAAGGTTTCCCTTAAATTAATCTAAAATACTTGCATCATTTACGCCGTCAATTGAGCAAAGGCTCATAAGGATAATATTTGCAAGCTTTTTCTTTTCAGCTTTCACACTAATAATCACGCTTATGTCGCCATCGTGGCTTCCTTCATTTAAGGAAATTGATTTTACGTCAATCCCCTGTTCATTTAAGTAGTTTGAAAGCTCTGCCAGGCTTTTTTTGCTTGCTACATTTACCGCAATTCCCATAGACTGATGGCTTTCCTGAATTTTAGTCGCTAAGGGTCTTAAGCAGTACATAGTAAACATCATAAGAGCCGTTGTATAAAGCGCTAAAAGATAATATCCCGAGCCAACCACTAAGCCTAAGCACGCAGTAGTCCAAAGCGTTGCAGCAGTTGTAAGACCCTTGATTTTATTTCCGCCGATTATTATACTTCCTGCACCCAGAAAGCCTATACCGCTTATAACCTGCGCCGCCATTCTTGTAACGTCGCCCGTTCTTCCGACATCTTCATAAATAAGCCCTGATAAAGCCATTATACTTGCAGAGCCAAGGCATACTAAAATATGCGTCTTTAAACCTGCATCGTGGTTTCTTCCACCACGCTCTAAACCTATAAGACCGCCAATTAACATTGCACATAAAAGCCTTAACAAAAGCTCTACCTCTGCAATTTCAAAAAACTCCAACACAACAAAAACCTCACTTTAATAGTTTTACATTTTTAAAATTATACCTAAAATTGCCGCTCCTATTATATAAAATATAGGGTGCTTTTTAAATTTATTCGTTAAAAATAAAACCAATGCAAACAAAATAACACTTTTTACATTAACTATATTAAAAATTTTAGAAAAGCTCGTAAATTTTGATAAATCTACAAGTGAAACCTTAAAGACTTCGAGTGCCGCAACCGCAACAAGTGCACACACACAGGGGCGAAGCGCCGTAAACGAAGCTTTTACATACACATTTTCCGAAAACTTTTCCAAAATTTTAGCAATTATTAAAATTACAATTACAGAAGGCATTACAAGACCAATTGTAGCGGCAAGCGAGCCTAAAATACCTCCCGTTGTAAACCCTGCATACGTTGCCATATTAACACCAATCGGGCCTGGGGTAGACTCTGATATTGCAAGCATATCAATAAGGCTATCGGCCGAAAACCAACCATATTTTGCAGAAATATTATATAAAAACGGAAGGGTTGCAAGGCCTCCCCCAACTGCAAAAAGACCTGTTTTAAAAAATTCAAAAAACAAAAGGAAATATGTCATTCCACTTTACCTCCTGCTTTATAGTAAATTATTCCTGCTACAATCGACGCAAGCACAAAATAAACAGGCGAAAGCTTAAACATTACAGAAAGCGTAAACACAACGAGGAAAATTCCAAGTCCGAATGCGTTTTTTACGCCTGACTTCCACAGCTTTACAACAGCATTTACAACCAAAGCCGAAACCGCAGCACGAATGCCGTTAAATGCGTGGATAACATAAGTATTTTCCGCAAAGCCCGAAATAAATGCCGCAATTATCATAATAATTATGATAGACGGAAAGATAACGCCCAGAGTTGCCGCTATCGCACCTGCCGTCTTTTTTTGCTTGTAGCCGATAAAGGTCGCAGTATTTACCGCAATTACGCCCGGCGTACACTGCCCCACCGCAAAGTAATTTATAACCTCTTCTTCTGTGCACCATTTTCTGTCTTCAACAATCTCTCTTTGGATAATCGGAAGCATTGCATAACCTCCGCCAAATGTGCACGCACCAATCTTTGCAAAGGCTAAAAAAAGCTTTAACAAATCCTTCATAAACTTTCCTTCCTTAAATTACTTGTTAAGAGTTGCCGCACGAACAGTATTTTTCATAAGCATAGCAATCGTCATAGGACCAACACCGCCCGGAACAGGGGTAATTGCCGCCGCTTTTTCGCTTGCTGAGCTGAATTCTACGTCGCCGACAAGCTTTTTATTTTCCAAGCGATTCATTCCAACGTCAATAACAACTGCGCCCTCTTTAATCATATCGCCTTTAATAAGCTCAGGAACGCCAACTGCTGCAACTAAGATATCGGCTCTTAAGCATGCTTCTTTTAAATCACGGGTTTTAGAGTGACAGATTGTAACTGTGCCGTTTTCGTGAAGAAGAAGCATAGCCTGAGGCTTACCTACAATATTACTTCTGCCGACAACAACGCACTCTTTGCCCTTAACCTCAATACCGCTTTCTTTTATAAGCTCCATAACGCCTGCAGGTGTGCAGGGAAGAAAATCATAGTCACCAATCATAATTTTTCCCACGTTTGCAGGGTGGAAAGCGTCAACATCCTTTAAGGGCGAGATTGCATTTATTACCTTTTTCTCGTCCAAATGCTTAGGAAGCGGAAGCTGACAAAGTATTCCCGAAATATCGTCTTTATTATTTAATTTTTCAACGAGCGCCAAAAGCTCTTCTTCACTCGTTTCTGCCGGAAGCGCATATTCTTCTGAATATATGCCGATTTCAGCACAAGCCTTCTTTTTTGAATTAACATACACACGTGATGCAGGGTCATCACCCACTATAATTACGGCAAGTCCGGGGGTTATTCCCTTATTTTTTAGTTCGAGTACCTCTGCCTTTAACTCGTCCTTTATTCTTTGTGATACCATTTTTCCGTCCAGTATTTTTGCCATTTTTATTATTTCCTCCTCTAAAAACATCCCTTTCGGGTCTTATTAAACATTTTTTATCATAGCCGATTAAGTCTTCTCTGCCGGCTTTTTTAAGTGCCTCACGCACCAAGCGTGCATTTTCAGGTCTTGCGAACTGAAGTAGCGCTCTTTGCATGGCTTTTTCATGCGGGTCTTTGGGAACAAAGACCTCTTTCATCGTTCTTGGGTCAAGCCCCGTATAGAACATACACGTCGAAAGCGTACCGGGTGTCGGATAAAAATCCTGCACCTGCTGAGGATTTAATTTATGCTCTTTTAGATAAAGCGCAAGCTCTATCGCATCACGAAGCTCGCTTCCCGGATGGCTTGACATTAAATAAGGCACTAAAAACTGCTTTTTACCTATTTTTTCATTTATTTTATAGAATTTTTGTGAGAATTTATCATAAACATCCTTTCCCGGTTTACCCATATAATAAAGCACATTTTTTGAAATATGCTCGGGCGCAACCTTTAGCTGACCGCTTACGTGATGCTCACAAAGCTCTGTAAAAAACTCATCATTTTTATCATTTATTAAATAGTCATATCTTATTCCCGAACGCACAAAAACCTTTTTAACACCGGGAATTTTCCTCATTTGGCGAAGCAGTTTAAGATAATCTGTATGCGAAATTTCCATATTAGGACACGGCTTTGGAAAAAGGCATTGTCTTTCCTTGCACGCACCGCTACCTAACTGTTTTTTGCAAGCAGGAAAGCGGAAATTCGCAGTCGGACCTCCGACATCGTGAATGTAGCCTTTAAAATCGGGGCTTGATGCAATTATTTTTGCCTCACGAAGAATTGATTCGTGGCTTCTTGCCTGAATAATTCTGCCCTGATGAAAGGTAAGTGCGCAAAAGTTACACGCACCAAAACAACCACGCACCGAAACTATGCTGAACTTAACCTCAGCTATTCCCGGAATACCTCCGTCTTTTTCATACATCGGGTGGTAGTTTCTTGTATATGGAAGCTCATATACCTCATCAAGCTCTTTTGTAGTTAAAGGTAAAGCCGGCGGATTTTGTACAAGATATTTATCAATATGCCTTTGAACGACAGTTTTGCCCCTGAATGGGTCTTGCTCGTCGTGTTCTTTTTTTTCCGCTATCGCATAGCTTTTCTTATTATCACGGCACTCCTCGAACGAGGGAATAAACACCGCATTTTCAGGAACATCATCGGCATTTTTTACTAAAACGCAAGTTCCTCTTACGTTTTTAATCTGCTTTACGGGCGTACCTCGGTTTAGGCGGTCTGCAATTTCAACAATCTGCTTTTCGCCCATACCGTAAATTAAAATATCAGCTCTTGAATCAATGAGTATTGAGCGTCTTATACGGTTATCCCAATAATCGTAATGCGCAAATCGCCTCAGGCTTGCCTCTATTCCGCCGATAATTACAGGAATATCACCAAAAGCCTCACGCACCTTGTTTCCATAAACAATCGTTGCCCTGTCAGGTCTTAGTCCTGCCTTGCCGCCCGGCGAATACATATCGTCGCTCCTTGGTTTTTTAGCGGCGGTATAATGGCACACCATAGAGTCTAAATTTCCCGAAGAAATAAGCACGCCAAGACGGGGTTTTCCAAGCTTTTTAAAGCTCTCTTTATCCGTTTTATCAGGCTGAGCAATTATCCCCACACGGTAGCCGTTTGCCGTCAACACTCTTGAAATAATCGCATGAGCAAAGCTCGGGTGGTCAACGTATGCATCACCCGTTATAAGCAAAAAATCAATATAATCCCAACCGAGTTTTTCTAAATCCTCCCGGCAAACGGGCAAAAACCCAAGCTCTGTTCCAAGCATTTTACTTCCCCTTAAATTTATTTTATATGCTATTTCATTGACATTTCAAAAAAGTCTTCTTTTGAAATCAGCACCTCTCTCGGTTTGCTTCCTTCTTGCGGGCCAACAATTCCGCGCTCTTCCATCTGGTCTACAATTCTTGCAGCGCGAGCAAAGCCTACCTTTAGCTTTCTTTGCAGGAAGGTTGCCGAAATTTTACCTGCTTCAACGGCTATTGCAATAGCTTTTGAGAGCATTTCATCATCCTCTCCGTCGCCGCCTTTATCGGTAATATTTACGGGCTTTCCGTTATCAATTTTTTCGATAATATCTTCATCATACTTTACATGCGACTGATTTTTTATAAATTCAACAACACGCTCAACCTCTTTATCCGAGATAAACGCACCCTGAAGACGCTGAGGTTTAGATGAACCTGCAGGATAAAAGAGCATATCACCACGGCCCAAAAGCTTTTCTGCACCGCCCTGGTCGAGTATTGTACGGCTATCTATCTGGCTTGCTACGCTAAAGGCAATTCGTGACGGAATATTCGCCTTAATAATACCCGTAATAACGTCAACTGACGGTCTTTGAGTTGCAATAACCAAATGCATACCCGCAGCACGAGCCATCTGCGCCAGACGACAGATTGAGTCCTCCACCTCATTTGGTGCAACCATCATAAGGTCGGCAAGCTCGTCTATAATAATTACAATGTGCGCCATGGTGTTATCTTTGCCCATTTCCTTTATCATTCTGTTGTAGCCTTTTATATCACGAACATTAGCATCTGCAAACATTGTGTATCTTCTTATCATTTCCTGAACTGCCCAGTAAAGTGCGCCCGATGCTCTTCTTGGGTCGGTTACAACAGGAATTAAAAGATGCGGAATACCGTTATAAATTCCAAGCTCAACAACTTTAGGGTCAACCATTAAGAGCTTTACGTCATTTGGGTCTGCTTTATAGATAATACTTGCAATTAAAGTGTTTATACATACGCTCTTACCAGAACCCGTCTGACCTGCAATTAAAACATGCGGCATCTTGCTCAAATCAAACACCACATTTTTGCCTGTGATATCCTTACCAACGGCAAAAGCCATATCAGAGTCAAAATTTTTGAACTCATCCGAGTCAATCACATCTTTAATTTTAACCATATCAATTACTTTGTTTGGTATTTCTATACCGATTGCCTCTTTATTGGGGATAGGCGCTTCAATTCTTACACCGCTTGCAGCGAGGCGCAGCGCAATATCGTCAGACAGTCCCACAAATTTGCTTACCTTAACGCCCTCGCCAGGCTTTAACTCAAAACGAGTTACAGAAGGGCCTTTGCTTACGTTTAAAAGCTTTGCCTCAACATTAAAGCTTTTTAAGGTTGAAATAAGCTTTTCTGCCGTTTCACGAAGCTCTGTTCTTGAAGATTCAGTATCTGCATTTGAATTTTTTTCGTCTAAAAGGTCAACCGACGGGAAGGTATAAGGTATTCTTTCAACAATCTCGCCAAACTCGTCTTCTTCCGTTTCTTCTTTTGTTTCCCCGCTATTTTCATTTTCCTGCGCAGGCTCGTCCCACGGCGGCGCTTCATCTTCTTGATGAGCTTCATCTTGTGCCATTTCGTGTACTGTGTTGTGGTCTACATCATTTCCGTCAAATCTTACAGGATTAATTTCTGCAATTTCCTGATTATGTGACATCTCATCTTCTGTTGCTTTTTCTTCTTCAAAATCAAGCTGAGCTTCAGTTTTCGGAAGAACGTTTTCAATTATTTTTTCAATATCATCAATAGTTGTTTCATCCGCTGAAACGTTTAAAAGCGACGGCGGAATGTAGTTTTCATCATCATATGGTTTTGCTTCAACTAAAATCTCGTTTTCCTTAGCTTTAGCATCACTTGCCGCCAGAACTTCTTTTCTTACAACGTCTGCATCGCTGAAATTCTTAAATTCAGTGTGCTTTTTAACCTCTTTTTTCTCTTGCTTTTTAACCGCATTTTCAGCCTCGTGATATATTTCCTCATTTGCCTTTTTAGCATTTAAATAAGCCGTAAATATCACTCTTAAAAGTGCCTTTACGGGCGACCATTTGGTTAAAATCATAATAATTACAAGCATCACCGCAAAAAGAATAATGCCTGCTGCAATTGAGCCTACCGAGCATCTTAGCATATCGGTAAAAATTCCGCCGAAAACACCGCCGCCTGCACCAAACGCACCGTAATTGTAATATTCAGCCATAGACGAAAGCATAAACGGATTTAATTTATCCACACTTGAAAACAGATGGAAAATTCCAGCCAAAATAACAATACCAATGGCTACAAAAACATATTTACTTATATTTTCACTAAATTTTTTGTTTATTGCCCTATGAACGCTTAAAACGAGCATATATATCGGCACTAAAAACGCAGGAATACCGAAAAGACCGAGCACAAAGCCCCTTACACTCTCCCCGATAAAGCCTGACGGTATGTATACAAAAACGGCTAAAAGCAAGCTAAGCACAATCGTTCCAAGTGCAATATATTCTGACTTAGACGTTGCATTCTGCCTGTTTTTTGCAGTATTTTTCTTTGTTGATTTCTGGTTAGTCTTATTTGCGCTTTTCTTTTTAGCGGCCATATCTATATAAAACCTCTTTTCATACTTTAATAAAAAAACTTATTTAATTATTTTATCATACTTTTTATAGTTTTTCCACATTTTTTTGATACTTTATTTGTTTTTTTCGGTAATATTTCTTAAAATTCTCTTTTTTCCAAGAAAACTAAATGCAAAACTGCCAAACTTTTCCTTAAATTCACGATTTGAAAGAGAGGAAATATCGTCAAATAAAATGCCGCTAAGATTATTTTTATAAAATTCATCAACGGGCGTTATCTGCGCAGTTAAATTATGCGGGCACACGCTTTGGCAAATATCACAACCAATAATTTTATCGCTCTTTTTCAAAAGCTCTCTTTGCTCACAGCTGAGCTCCTTTGCCTGAGTGATAAACGAAAGGCATTTGGTATAGTCAAACCCGAAATCTTCTTTTATCGCATTTGTCGGACAATTTTTTATACATTCGCAGCAACCCATACATTTTTTATTAAGCTCTTTGTCAGGCTCAATTTCAGCATCCGTTAAAATATAGCCAATGGCAAAATACGAGCCGTATTTTTCATTTATCAGCATATTGTTTTTGCCGAAAAAGCCAAGTCCTGCACGAAATGCCAAAAACCTGTCGCAAAGTGCGCCTGTATCTGCAAAGCAAAGCGTTTTAAAGCCACTAAGCACTTCTGCTAAAAGCGCAAGCTTTTCCTGTGCGACCAAGTGGTAATCAGTAACGCTTGCATAAAGCGCAAGGTTTTTTACTGTTTCCTCTTTGGTTTTATATGGAAAAAGGCAGACAATAATGCTTTTTGCCGTTTTAAGCAGTAAGGAGGCATCTACTCTTTTTTCAATATCCTCTTCCTCAAACGGATTTATTCCAAACTTTTCTCTTCTTTTAGACAGAATTTCAAAAAGAACATCATCTCTTTTGGCACTGCAAAAGCCAATATATTCAATTTTAAGCTCTTTTGCCTTTTGAATTAAAGTGTTTTTCATATTTCTCTCCAAAATACAAAACGGCGAGAAAACTCTCGCCGCAAATTACAAATAAAATTATTCAGCTACAAACTTTTTAACCAAAACCTCTAAAAGCTCATCACGCTCGACCTTTCTTATAAGCGCTCTTGCGTTATTATGGCTTGTAATATACGTCGGGTCGCCTGAAAGAATATATCCAACCATTTGACTTACGGGATTATAGCCCTTTTCTTTGAGTGACATATAAACCGAGGTAATTATATTTGTAATATATTCATCTCTTCCTGCATCAACTACGATTTTTTGTGTTTCATTATTACTGTTCATATAAAAACCTCCATCTCTTGTTTTGTATATAGTAATTATAAACTAAAACACGAAAATATGCAAGTTTTTTATAAAAAATTTCATTTTGTTAACAGTTTTTTAAAACATAAATACCTCTTTTTTGTAATATATTTACTATAAGCGAGGTGATTAGATGGCATATTCAGACAGAGAGCTTTTAGCTCGCCTTGTGCAGTGCGAGGCAGGCGGCGAGGGTGAAACGGGTATGCAGGCGGTAGCGACCGTTGTAATGAACCGTGTGCGGACAACAGAAGGCGAATATGCAAGAGTCGGGCAAGGGTCCATAAGAAACATCATTTTTCAGCCGTGCCAGTTTACTTGTGTAAAAGAAGTAGTCGGCGGAAGCTACAATGCACAAAACATTTATAATATGAATCCCGACAGCGTCAGCTACTACGTTGCCGATTGGGCAATAGCGGGAAACAGGCTGTATAATATAGGTGAAGCTCTTTGGTTTTACAACCCCTTCTCCCCAACCTGCAGTCAGTATTTTCCTACACGCGTCGGTGTTTTTAATGTGCGAATAGGAAAGCATTGCTTTTACAATCCTACTGCGGCTTATCTTGAAACTTAAAATTTTTTATGAGGTGATTAAATGGCAAATTCAGAAAATAACTTCTGGCAGGAAATACAAAAGGAAATAGCAGAAAATGTTCCCGAAACTGTTCCGACCATCGCTCAGACGCAAGGCGTAAATCAGGCTCCGCCCGACGCTATCGGCAATTCCTATGCAAGCGAAAATTATCGTCTTCCATTTGGTAACGGCGGACAAACGCCAAACAATCAGGCAAACACCTCTACTCCCGAAAGCCTTATAAATTCGCAAGTTCCCTTTGACACCGACAACATTCTTTCCATATTGAAAAACAACCTCGGTTACTACGTTGTATGTGATTTTCTAATCGGAACGGGTTCGCTTGACACACGTGAGGGAATTTTATATTCATCAGGCGTAAATTATCTTACTCTTTATCATCCGCAAAACGAAACCTACACCGTATGCGATATCTATTCACTTAAATTTATTACGTTTTATAACACAACAACCGTACCTCCTCAAAGAAACGGCGGCAGAACAAGCGCAGTCAGAACGAGCACGGGCACAAACTCGAAAAACAGTAGAAGATTTTATTAAAAATCTACCTTTCGTTAAAATTTTAACTAACTTGGGCTCACTAAGAAAGAAAAATTTGTGTGTTTCGCTGAATTTATCTGCAAATTATTGACATTTTGCACAAGGCGTAGTATTATATAAAAGTGTTTTAATAAACACGTCAACCCCCTGACCCCCAATCTTGGGGGAAAAGGTTCACTTTTATGATATTCCGTCATTACAATCATACGATTGTAATTTCCTACATATTAAAATAACTACAAATGAAAGGTGAAATCAAAATGTACACTTTAATCGATTCAGCAGACTTAAAGGCAATTAAAAAGATTTACGAGTTTTTCCCGATAGACGGTGTAACCACCAATCCTTCCATATTAAAGAATGCAGGAACAAATCCTATGGAGCGTTTAAAGGAAATACGTGCTTTTATGCCGCACGGCGCACAGCTTCACGTGCAGACTGTTTCCTTAACCGCTGCTGAAATCATAAAAGAAGCAGAGCATATTTTAAAAGAGCTCGGCGAAAATACATACATAAAAATTCCTGTTTTCGACCAGGGAATTAAAGCTATGAAGCTTCTTCATCAAATGGGAATTAACATCACTGCAACCGCAATTTACACTCCCATGCAGGCATTTATTGCCGCTAAAGCTGGCGCATCCTTTGTTGCACCTTACGTAAACAGACTCGATAACGTAGGCTTTGATGGTGTTGAAATCGCACGCCTCATCCATGACATTTTAACACGTCACAATATGGATACAATGGTGCTTGCCGCAAGCTTTAAAAACACTCAGCAGGTTTTAAACCTCTGTGAGCATGGAATTGGCGCAATAACTGCATCTCCATCGGTTTTAGAGCAGCTCATAAACCACCAGATGACAGAAAGCGCAATTGAAGACTTTACAAATGATTTCTTCTCTGTTGCAGGCGAAGATAAAACTATGCTTGACTTATAATATTTTAATTTTATTTCTTTCTTTTAAATAAATATCCACCCGCATATGCGGGTGGTATTTCATTTTCGGGCATAGCCCTACCCTCTACTGGCAACGCTACAGTAGCGTTTTTTTATTGACCTGCCAGCCACGCAACTTTTACTTGCTACCCATAAATGGGTTGTTATAGCGATCTTCTTGCTAAATCTTGCACGGATAAAATAGGCTCCCTTGTGTAAAGGGAGCTGTCGAACGCAGTGAGACTGAGGGATTGTTTCTCTATTTTTATTTTTAACATTATTTTAACTATTACAATCCCTCCGAGTTTGCTACGCAAACCC
>JAGBHP010000050.1 GCA_017935435.1 Clostridia bacterium
ACGCAGGAAAAAATAGCTACCAAAGAAGAAAAAGCCGAAGAGCCTGCGCCTTATAAAATCTGCGGTCAGATTTTTAATACATATATAATCGTTGAACGTGACGGCGAAATGCTTTTGGTTGACCAGCACGCAGCGCACGAAAGGCTGAGGTATGAAAAGCTTCTTCGTGAGTACGAAGAAAGGAAAATTACGCAGCAAACGTTTTTGATGCCACACATTTTTGACCTTGCGGCATCGGAATTTGCTTCTTTTACGGAATATAAAAAGGAAATTTCTGATTTAGGCTTTGAAGCAGACGCTTTCGGCGAAAGAAGCGTAAGAATTTCGGCAGTTCCGCAGGATGCGGCAGACGGCGACATTCAAAGCTTGTTTTTAGAGGTTTTAAAGAGCCTTTCGCAGAACAAAAAATCAAATATGACGGAAAAAATGAGAAGCACAATTTATCAGATTTCGTGCAAGGGCGCAATCAAAGCAAATATGAAGCTTTCAGAGCCTGAAATGAAGACTCTTTTAAATAACGTTTTTGCGCTTTCGGGAATAAACACCTGCCCTCACGGCAGACCGATTACAATATCATTTACCAAATATTTTATAGAAAAACAGTTTAAGAGGATTGTCTGAATGAAAAAATATGTTGTGGTTATAGCAGGGCCTACTGCTACGGGAAAGTCGGCACTTGCGGTTGAAATAGCAAAAAAATTCGGCGGTGAGATAATTTCGGCTGACTCTATGCAGATTTACAAAAAAATGAATATTGGAAGCGCAAAAGTTACCGAGGAAGAAAAAGACGGCATAGTGCATCACTTAATTGATATAAAAGAGCCTACCGATGAGGATTTTTCGGCATTTGATTACGTAAAATGCGCAAAAGAAAAGATTGAAGATATAATTATGAGGGGAAAACTGCCAATTTTAGCAGGCGGAACAGGTCTTTATATTCAGAGCTTAGTTGATAATGTAGAGTTTACTGAAAGTAAGTCAAGTCCTGAAATAAGAGAAGAGCTTTCGCATCTTGCTAAAGAAAAGGGAAACGAATTTGTGCACGAAATGCTAAAGGAAATTGACCCCGAAATGGCAGAAAAGGTTCACCCGAACAACATAAAAAGGGTAATACGTGCGATTGAAATTTTTAAAACCTCGGGGGTTACGCTCACTCGCCAAAATGAGCTTTCAAAGCAAAATCCGTCGCCTTATGAATTTATAATGATAGCTCTTTCGGGAAACCGAGAAAAAATGTATGAGCGCATTAATAAAAGAGTGGACAAAATGTTTGATTTAGGGCTAATTGGCGAAATAAAAGAGCTGATTGAAAAGGGCTGTACCAAAAATATGCAGGCGATGCAGGGAATAGGCTATAAAGAGGTCTTTGAGTTTTTAGAAGGCAATATAAATGAAGAAGAATTAAAGGAATTAATCAAGAAAAACACAAGAAATTACGCCAAGCGTCAGCTTACGTGGTTTAAGCGTGACAAAAGGTATCTTTGGCTTGACTGCGAGGGCGTAAAAATAATTGATGATGCAAGCTACTATATTATAAATAAATCTATGGGAGATATTAAGCCTATTTAGGCACTTTGGAGGTGAGAGCGTGGCAGAGGCGGAAATAATTTCAGGCGAGGTTTATGAAATAATTTTTGCAAATGAAGAAAACGGCTATACTGTACTTGCTCTCGATTCTGAAGAAGAGGGGCTTGTCACGTGCGTGGGAATTTTTCCCTATTTAAAAGAGGGCGAGCTTATCTCTGTTACGGGAAAATGGACAAATCACCCAAGCTACGGTGAGCAGTTTAAGGCGGAAACCTTTAAAAAGCACGCACCGTCAGGCAAAAGAGCAGTTTTAAACTATCTGTCGGCAGGCGTTGTAAAGGGGGTAAGAAGCTCAACTGCTAAAAAAATTGTTGATTATTTCGGCGAAGACGCGCTCATTATTATTAAAAATCAACCCGAGCGACTCGCTGAAATTAAAGGCATAAGCCATAAAAAAGCAATCGAAATAGGCGAAAGCTATGCGCTCGTTGAAGACCGTGAACAGCTTATAATGTTTTTGCAGGGGTTTGGCATTTCGCCTTCCTTTGCTATGCGCATTTATGATACCTTAGGTGTTAGCGCATTAACTCAAATCAGGGAAAATCCTTATGTTTTATGTGAGCAAATAAGGGGAATTACCTTTAAAAGTTGTGATTTGGTCGCAGAAAATCTCGGAATTTCGCCAAATAACATAAACAGAATAAAATCGGGAATAAAATATACCCTTTTAAACTATGCAATTTCAGGCGGACATACCTATCTTCCGAGAGAGGTTTTAGTGGATGTCGCATCAAAAGCACTTTCGCTTGATAAGCTTGAGGTTGAAAATGCAATTGTAACTCTTTTGATGGAGCAGGGACTTAAAAACTGCCACTTTGACGGATTTGAGGGAACAGAAGCAATCTACCTTCTTGTTTTTTATGAGTCGGAAAAGAAAATTGCGTATAAAATAAAAAGACTTTCGGAAGAAAAAATTCTAAAAGAAGATGTTGATGCTTACATATCAGAGCTTGAGGCAGAGCTTGGTATAGAGCTTGAAGAAAAACAGAGATTAGCCGTAAAAACTGCGGCAAGCTCGGGAGTTTTGGTAATTACGGGCGGCCCAGGTACGGGAAAAACTACAATTATAAAGTTTATAATCCGCCTTTTTGAAAAAATGGGACTTTCGGTTGCACTCTCAGCACCTACGGGAAGAGCCGCAAAAAGAATGACATCTCTTTCGGGAAGAGAAGCAAAAACTGTGCACAGGCTCTTAGAGGTTGGCTTCGGCGGCGACGACATTTTAAGAGAATTTACGAGAAATGAAGACCTGCCGCTTGATTATGATGCGGTGATTTTGGATGAAGCGAGTATGATGGATGTTTTGCTTACAGGCTCGCTTTGTGCGGCTCTTAATAAAAACGCAAGGCTTATTTTAGTCGGCGATGTAGACCAGCTTCCGCCTGTGGGCGCAGGAAATGTTTTAAAAGATATAATTTCAGCAGAGCTTGTGCCTGTTGTAAGGCTTTCGAGCGTGTTTCGTCAGGCGGCAGAAAGTATGATTGTTGTAAATGCACATAAAATAAATAAAGGTGAGTATCCCATATATAATGAAAAGGATAAGGACTTTTATTTTGTTTCGGCATCGGGCGGAACAGAAAAAATAGCAGATATGGTAGCAGATGTTGTAAAAAACCGACTGCCCAAAGCTTACGGCTTTGATGCTAAAGCTGACATTCAGGTTATAACGCCGATGAAAAAAACGGCATCGGGCGTGTTTGACTTAAATGTAAAGCTTCAAAAGGCTTTAAATCCTCCGAGTGAAAGCAAAAAAGAAAAAAATTATTTAAACAGAATTTACCGTGAGGGCGACAAGGTTATGCAGATTAGAAATAATTATGACCTTGTGTGGACAAAGGCAGACGACAAGAAAACTGAGGGCACGGGAATTTTTAACGGCGATATGGGCGTTATAGAAAAGGTCGAAAAATCCTCGGTTACGGTAATTTTTGACGATGAAAAAAGGGTTGTTTATGAAAACAGCGCCTTAGAGGATTTAGACCATGCGTATGCGGTAACTGTTCATAAAAGTCAGGGAAGCGAATTTCGAGCGGTGGTAATGCCTGCGTTTTTTGGCGCACCGAGGCTTATGAACCGCAATTTGATATATACTGCCGTTACAAGAGCCAAAGAGCTTGTTGTAATTGTGGGACAAAAAAATGCAGTTGAAGCGATGGTAGATAACAATCACGAGCTGAAAAGATATTCAAGCCTTGATTTTTGGCTGAAAAGTATTGATTAGCGGAGGAATTATGGAAAATATAACTGAAGAAAACGTAACAACCTACATAAATAAAACTATAAAAAAGAATAATCCGTTTTTGTGTGAGCTTGAAAAAGAGGCAAGAGCTGAGCATATCCCTGTTGTGCATAACGAGGCAGGCAGATTTTTAGCGGTTTTGCTTTCTATAATTAAACCGAAAAAAATATTGGAAATCGGAACGGCGATTGGTTATTCTGCAATTTTAATGCACGAAGCTTGCGGCGGAAATGTAAAAATAACTACAATTGAGCGAGATGCCGAGATGATTGAGCGTGCCAAAAAAAATCTTCACACCGCAGGAATTTTAAAGGATGTGACCATTTTAGAGGGCGATGCGCAGGATAAAATAAAAGAAGCAGAAGGTGACTTCGATTTTGTATTTATTGATGCTGCAAAGGGTCAATATATGAAGTTTTTTGAAGAGGTAAGCAAAAAAGTGCGCCCAGGCAGCGTAATCGTTACAGATAATGTGCTTTTTATGGGAAAGGTTGCAATTCCCGGCTTGCCGCCAAGAAAACACAGAACGATTGTTGTAAATTTAAGAGAATATCTTGATATGCTTTGCACGCGCGACGATTTAGATACGTCAATTCTGCCGCTCGGCGACGGAATGGCAATTACAAGGATAAAATAGGAGAGAAAAAGATGTTTTTAATAGCAGGTCTTGGAAACCCGGGAGCAAAATATGATAACACAAGGCATAATATCGGCTTTATCGCAATAAATTATTTAGCGGCGAAGCATAATATAAATGTAAATAAAATAAAATTTAAAGGGGTTTTGGGCGAGGGCACAATTGCAGGAGAAAAGGTTATTATCCTAAAACCGCAGACCTTTATGAATCTTTCGGGCGAAAGTATAGCTGAAGTTATGAATTTTTATAAATTAAAGCCTGAAGAGCTGATTGTGCTGCACGATGACGTAAGTCTTGACTGCGGAAGGCTAAGAATCAGAAAAAAAGGCAGTGACGGCGGTCATAACGGCTTAAAATCCATAATTTATCAGACAAAATCAGACGTATTTAACAGAATTAAAATAGGTGTGGGCGCAAAGCCTGCCGAGTGGGATTTGGCTGATTGGGTTTTGGGTAAATTTACGGATTCGGATATTAAGATTTTATCAAAAACCATCGAAAATGCGGCAGACGCAGTTGAAGAAATTATAAGGCGTGGCGCAGACAGCGCAATGAATAAATTTAATTCATAGGTGCAATATGAACAAAAATTTAAGACAGCTCATAAAAAAGCTTTCAGAGTATGAGCAGATTGAAGAAATTTTAGAAAAAACAGGCAGAGCGGTAGATATTTCCGGACTTACAGGGTCGGGAAAAGCGTTTATCGCCGCTTCTTTATGCCAAAATACAGATAAAGATGGAATTTATGTATGCGACAGTGAATATCAGGCAAAAAAAGTTTATTCAGACCTTGCATACTTTTTTGGCGAAAATGCAATTTTTTATCCTGCAAAGGAAATGGAATATTTTGAGGTAGACGCTAAATCCAATGAGCTTATAAATGAGCGTATAAGTGCGCTTGAAAAGCTTGCCGAAAGCCAGGGAAGTACTGTTTTTGTGATGAGTATTGATGCACTACTTCAGTACTGCGTGGATTTTGACGGCTACCGTGACAGTATCATAACCATAAAAGAGGGCGCAGAGTTTAAGATAGAAAAGCTTATAAAAAAGCTTGATGACCTCGGTATGGTGCGTGAGGATATGGTTGAAGGCGTGGGACAGTTCAGCGTGCGAGGCGGTATTTTAGACGTTTTTCCTCCGACTCGTGAAAACCCTGTGCGTATAGAATTTTTTGGCGACGAGGTTGATTCAATCCGTGAGTTTGACACAGTTTCGCAGGTGTCGATTTCGCGACTTAGTGAAGTAAATGTTGGAGCAGTAAGCGAAAAAAAAGCAGGCGAGAGTGCAAAATGCTGCGTTTTGGACTATTTAAGCAGAAGCTCTTTAGTGTTTTTTGATGAACCGCTTAAAATATCGGAGCGTGCAGAAGGATTTTTGGAAGATATTAATGAAACTGTAAAAACGCTTATTGAAAAAGAGGTAATAAAGGAAGCGGAAGAAAGCTATATAAATGATTATAACGAAATACTGAAAAAACTGCTTTCCATGCGCTTTGCAGGGCTTTATTCTATGCCGCAGACACCGAAAGAATATAAGCCTTTTGCGAGAGTTTCTATAAATATGGGTGCGGTAAACTCTTTTTCGGGCAAAATGGAGTTTTTCTTTGAAGACCTTGCAAGCTGGGTGCAAAGCGGATATAAAATTATAGCACTCGCCGGAAGTGAAAAAAAGGCGCAAAGCTTATGTGAGGCGATTGCAGGAGGCGGCTTTAGCGCATCGCTTGCCGCAAAAGACGGAGAGCTTTTGCCTAAAACAATATCTGTGGAGGTAGGAAGTCTTAAAAAAGGCTTTTATATGCCTGAAATTAAGCTTTGCATAGTAAGTGACGAAGAGGTTTTCGGCAAAACTGTTCCCAAAAAGAGAAAAAGCAAAAAAATAGACGGCGCAAGCAAGATAAAATCCTTTACGGACTTAAATATCGGCGACTATGTGGTGCATCAGACGCATGGTGTGGGTCGTTATGAGGGCTTAGACACGCTGACGGTTGACGGATGCCGAAAGGATTACTTAAAAATTGTATATTCGGGCGATGATTTCCTGTATATTCCCACAGAGCAGCTCGATTTAATACAAAAATATATAGGAAAAGATGGCAGGGTGCGCTTAAACCGTATGGGCGGCGCAGATTTTGCAAAACAAAAGGCAAAGGTAAAACAGTCAACAAAGGAGCTTGCCGAAAGCCTTATTAAGCTTTACGGCGAAAGGCAAAACGCCAAAGGCTTTGCTTTTTCGCCTGATACCGACTGGCAAAAGGAATTTGAAGACAGGTTTCCATATGAAGAAACCGATGACCAGCTTCGCTCAATTGAAGAGGTTAAGCGTGATATGGAATCAGACAGACCTATGGATAGGCTTCTTTGCGGCGATGTTGGCTACGGAAAAACCGAGGTTGCGCTAAGAGCGGTGTTTAAAGCCGTAATGGACGGAAAACAGGCGGCAGTTTTAGCACCTACAACGGTGCTTGTTATGCAGCATTTTAATACTTTTTCATCAAGAATGAAAAACTATCCCATTACTGTTGAAATGATAAGCAGGTTTAAAAAGCCGTCAGAGCAACAGAAAATTTTAAAAAGGCTCAAAAAAGGTGAAATTGATGTTTTAATCGGAACGCATAGCTTGCTCGGCAAAAATGTCGAGTTTAAGGATTTGGGTCTTTTGGTTGTCGATGAAGAGCAGCGTTTTGGCGTAAAGCACAAAGAAAGGCTTAAAGAGTTTAAAACCAATGTCGATGTTTTAACACTTTCGGCAACGCCGATTCCAAGAACGCTCCATATGTCTATGGTAAATATAAGAGATATGAGCGTTTTAACCGAGCCTCCCGAAGAAAGACATCCCGTTCAGACCTTTGTTATGGAATATAACGAGGCGGTAATTGAAGATGCCATAAAAAAGGAGCTTGCGCGCGGTGGGCAGGTTTATTTTCTCCATAACCGTGTTGAAGGCATTGAAACAACGGCAAGAAGACTGCGTGAGGCTATTCCTGATGCAAAAATTGCCTATGCTCACGGCAAAATGGATGAAAATGAGATGGAAAGCATAATGGTTGATATGCTTGAAGGCGAAATTGATGTTTTAGTCTGCACAACCATTATAGAAACGGGTCTTGATATTCCGAACGTAAACACAATTATAATAGAAAATGCGGATAACTTTGGTCTGGCTCAGCTTTATCAGCTAAAGGGCAGAGTTGGGCGTTCTTCAAGAAGGGCATATGCTTATCTTACCTACCGCAAGAACAAAACCATAAATGAAATTGCGGTAAAAAGGCTTGCGGCAATCAGGGAGTTTACGGAGTTTGGCTCGGGCTTTAAGATTGCTATGAGGGATTTGGAGATAAGAGGCGCAGGAAATATTTTGGGCGCAGAACAGCACGGACACATTGATTCTGTCGGCTACGATATGTACTGCAAGATTTTGGCTGAAAGCGTAGATGAGCTTACGGGCACAACTCACGAGGAAGAGTGGCAGGCAGTTATTGATATTACTGTGGATGCCTTTATTTCGCCAAAATACATTAGTAACCACAGTCAGCGGCTTGATATGTACAAAAAAATTGCATCAATTGAGTCAAATGACGATTATTTAGAGGTTTCGGATGAATTAATTGACCGATTTGGCGATATTCCCAAAGGAACGCAAAATTTGCTTACGGCATCACTACTTAGGGCAGAGGCTAAAGAGCTTGGTTTTTGCGAAATAACCAAAAAAGAGGATAATTTTCTGTTTTATTATAAAAATGACCCCGATTTAGAAGCGGTTTCGGGGCTTATAGGGGAGTACAGCGGCAGAATTTTGCTCTCTTTGGGCGAAAGACCTTATATTTCACTGAGAACAAAAAAAGCAGAGCGAGAAGAGCCACTTGCTTGTATTAAAAATTTGTTACATTCATATAAACTATTGCATATCGGAAAAAAATAGTGTATAATATATGTAATTATAGCGTAAAAAAGGAGTTGTTTATATTGAAACTTATGAAAAAAGCAGTAGCTGTAATGCTCGCACTCGTTGTTATGGCAAGCTTAAGCGGTTGCGGTAAGTTTACAGTTTCAAGAGAAATTGCAAATGTAAACGGAAGAGTGATAACAGAGGCTGAATTTAAGTATTACTTAGAAAACGTTAAGGGTCAGATGTTATCAGAAGCAGGTCAAACCGCATCGGATGAAACCTTCTGGGATGCTGAAATCGACGGCGAAAAGGCAGCAAATGTTGCAAAAAACAAAGCACTCGATGAAGCAATAAGAGTTGAGCTTGCGTGCATTAAGGCTGAAGAATTAGGTCTTAAAGTCAGCGATGAAGAAGCAAGAAACATCAATATGATTTTTGCATCAGGCGACAGCGCACAGAAAGAGCAGATTAAAGAAATCGAAAAAACAACAGGTTTATTTGAACGTTTATTTAAAGAAACCCTTACAAAGTCAGCTCTTGCAAATCAGTATGCTATGCACATCAGCCAGAACGAAGCTGATAAAATCACACCTTCAGATGAAGATATTAATGCAGCTTACGAAAGCGATTATGTAAGAATTAAGCACGTTTTGGTAAAATTTGAAGATGAAGCTGCAGCTGATGCTGAAACTTCTGAAACAACTGAGGAAGTAAACGAAGAAGAAGCAGCAAAAGCTAAAGAAGCTAAAAAGGCTGAAAAGAAGGCTTTAGCTGATGAAATTGCAGATAAAGCAAAAAGCGGTACACGTTTTGAAAGCTTAGTTTCTGAATATGGTCAGGACCCGGGAATGGAAAGCTCACCTGACGGCTACACATTTGCTAAAGACGGCAGCATGGTAGCTGAATTTGAAGAAGCAGCTTTTGCTCTTGGTATGGATGAAATAAGTGCGCCTGTTGAAACAACATACGGCTATCACATTCTTAAAAAATATCCGCTTTTAACATCAGGCGAGGAATATGAAAAGATTAAGCAGACACTTTCTTCTACTTTAATGCAGGATAAATACAACGCTTTAATCGATTCTTATAAGGCTGATTACAATATTGAAATCAAGTCAAATATTGTTGATAAAGCAAAAGTAAAATAAACTGAAATTCTACGGGGTGTGGCATATGTCACACCCTTTTTGCATATTTTGGTAAGGGGTGAAGTGCGTGAACTTTGAATTTGCAATTCTTGATTTTTTGCAGGAATTTTTAAAATGCGATGCGATGGATAAAGCAATGGTTTTTATAACAAGTCTTGGAAATTCGGGATTTATATGGATTGTAATTTGCGTTATTTTGCTATTTACAAAAAAATTCCGCAAAGCAGGCTTTGCCCTTGCGATAGCCTTAATTTTAGGTATGATTTTAGGGAACTGGATTTTAAAACCGCTTTTTTCACGACCAAGACCATCGTGGATAAATGATGAAATTATACTTTTAATAAAAAACCCACGTGATTTTTCGTTTCCATCGGGACACACGCTTGCATCCTTTGCATCGGCGTTTGTAATTACACATTTTATTAAAAAAGCAACATTTTTCGTATATCCGCTTGCAACGCTCATTTCATTTTCAAGGCTTTATCTTTATGTGCATTTCCCAACGGATGTAATTTTTGGCGTAATTTTTGGTAGCTTTGTGGGGTATATGGGAGTAAAAATTGCAGAAAGAATAAAAAATAGGGAACACTCCCTTTAAAGAAATATGAATATAAATTCTAATAATTAATGGGTCGTAAAACTTACGACCCATTAATTATATATGCATTTAGCGCAGTAGGGACGTCTGGGAGGTTGTCCCTACAACATTACAACACTTAAAAGTTTACGATGTAGGGTTCGGCGGTTTCCGAGGGTCTGCCCCATCGGGGACAAACCGCTTTCGGCACATCCTGAAGGCTGTGCCCTACATGAAATTATCCCAACAATACATCGGATATAAGCATAACGCAGAAACCTACTAAGAGTGCATAGGTTGCGCCACGCTCACAACCGTGTGAATGAGTTTCGGGAATCATTTCATCACTTATAATGTAGAGCATAGTGCCCCCTGCAAAGCTAAGTGCAAACGGAAGAATTGCAGCAGAAACACTTACCGCAAAGTACCCGATTAGCGTACCTATAACCTCGACAAGACCCGTAAAAAGCGCAATAACGAAAGTCTTTTTAGCTGAAATTCCCGATGCAAGCATAGGTGCGATGATAACCATACCCTCGGGGATGTTTTGAAGCGCAATACCGCCTGCGATTAAAAAAGCCTGCTGGGTATTGCCCGAACCGAAACCTACACCCGATGCAATACCTTCGGGCAGGTTATGTATTGCAATCGCAAGAACAAAAAGCAATACTTTGTTTATGCTCTGATTGTTGTGGCTTTCCGAATCCGTTCCCGCAAGCTTATGAAGATGCGGAACGGCTTTGTCTATAAGATTAAGACAGATGGCTCCTGCAAAAATGCCAATTACAGTTATAATTAAGCCGTATTTTGAGCCTGTTTCAAGTGAGGGCAGAATAAGTCCCAAAATTGCAGCAGCGAGCATTATGCCTGCCGCAAAGGAAAGGGTAATGTCGGAAAAACGATGTGACTGCTTTTTAAATAAAAAGCCGATAATTGCACCGAAAACCGTTGCTCCGCCAACACCTAAGGCTGTAAGTAAAACCATTTTCATATTAATCACCTCTACTAAACGAGGGTGTTTAAAAAGTCAAACTGAACTTTTTAAACACCCTCATTTTTAGGGGATAGGAAAAAAGCTTTGGAATTGACAAACTGAGCCAAAGCTTTAGCTTTGGGGTACCCGACGGCGTACAGAGGTACGCCGACGGAGCATTGTAGAAATCTTTGATTTCGTAAACAATGCCCGTGCAAGAACTTCCCGCAAGACAAGCCGTAGGCGGCGCAGACGAGCGGATGAAGTTTACTGTGAGGCGAAGTTTGTTAATAGCAAGAAAAGATTTAATTTTATGAAAAATCGAAACTATTCGATTTTTCTTCATTGTTTTTTATGCTTTATAACAACTGGTATCGTTATTTTTACATGGATTGTCTTCTTTTCTTGCGCTCCGGAGCTTTTTAACATCCCCATAAGTTTATGATATTACAGAACAAGAGAGGGTGCAGTATATATGCGTGCACCAAGCTCAGAGTTTAACATATAAAGGCTCTTGGGGTCTGAACCAAAAAGTTCCATTTTGGAAATTAAGTCATTTGCATTTGTTTCCTCTTCGCCCTGTTCTTTAACAAACCAGTCTAAGAACTGCATTGTGCGGAAATCACGCACATCATATGCGGCGCTATAAATATCGTTTATAAGCGAAGTTACATATTGTTCATGCTCAAGACCTGCTTTTAAAACGTTCATATCGCTGTCGAGCACCTTGTCAGGCTTTGCAATAGCCTCTAAGGTTACCTTTTCGTTGTTGTTTAAAAGGTAGCGGTAAAAGAGCATTGCGTGATCTCTTTCTTCCTGCGCCTGAATAAAGTACCAGTTTGCAAAACCGTCTAAATTTCTATCTTCAAAATAGTTAGAAAAATCAAGATAGAGGTATGCTGAATATAGCTCTTTATTGATTTGCGCATTTAATAAATCTCTTACTTTTTTATCTAACATTGTAATTCCTCCTTGATGTCAAAAGATAATTTTACTGTTCTGAGAACATGTCTTTGCCTACTCCGCAAATAGGGCAAACAAAGTCGTCGGGAAGATTTTCAAAAGCTGTTCCCGGTTCAATTCCCAAATCGGGAGCACCGAGTTCCTCGTCGTATACCCAACCGCAAGCGTCACATACATATTTTTTCATAGTTTGTTCCTCCTTGATATTTAAAAATTTATATTTTATTTGCACAACTCTTCGCAAAGGCTATCGAGTTGTTTTTCACTTTCGCTGTTTAGTGCCGATAATATTTTAACCTCGTTTTCTAAAAAGGTTAAGTTTTTGCACTTTGAAAGGCTTTCTTTCATAATTTTAGCCGCCATTGGAGCCCAACTGCCATTTTCGATGAAAGCAACCTTTCTATTTTGGAAATTTCTTTCTGTGAGGTGGTTTATAAACTCACGCATAAACGGGAAAATATCTGAGTTATACGTTGTTGTTGCCAAAACTAAAGTACTGTATCTGAAAGCATCTTCTACGGCTTCTGCCATATCGCATCTTGCAAGGTCAGCAACAGTTACATTTTTTACACCACACGTTTGTAGCTTTTCGCTAAGCTTTAAAACTGCCTTTTTTGTATTTCCGTAAACTGAGGTGTAAGCAATAAGCACGCCCTCGTCTTCTGGCTCATAGCTTGACCAAATGTTATATTTGTTAATATAATATTCTATATTTTCGCTTAAAACAGGTCCGTGAAGAGGACAAATTGTTTTAATTTCAAGTCCTGACGCTTTCTTTAAAAGAGCCTGAACCTGTGCGCCGTATTTTCCAACTATTCCGATATAGTAGCGTCTTGCCTCGCAATCCCACTCATCTTCTATATCTAACGCTCCGAACTTGCCGAAAGCATCAGCAGAAAATAAAACCTTATCTGTGCTGTCGTAGCTTAAAATAACCTCGGGCCAGTGAACCATTGGTGCGGTTACAAATGTAAGAGTGTGCTTTCCGAGCTTAAGGGTGTCCCCGTCTGATACAACAACTGAATTTTCGGCATAATCTGTACCGAAAAAGTTTTTCATCATAGCAAAAGCCTTAGCAGATGCTACAATTTTTGCCTCAGGATAAATCCGGGTAAAAGCTGCAATATTTGCCGAATGGTCAGGCTCCATATGATGAATAATCAAATAATCGGGCTTTCTGTCCGAAAGAGCGTTTTTTATATTTAAAAGCCATTCGTCTTTAAATGCAGAGTCAACTGTATCGGGTATTGCAATTTTTTCGTCTTCAATTATATATGAATTATAAGAAATTCCGTCAGGGATAATATACTGTCCTTCAAAAAGGTCGGTTTTTCTGTCATTAACACCAATATATTTTATATCTTCTCTAATATACATTTTAAAGCTCCTTAAACATTTTTTGCTTATATTTATTATATCACTTTTTTATATAAAATCAAACATAAAAATAAAAATTTTAATAGTTTATTCTTTTTTATATTTATTTTATGCAGAAAATAGAAAAAATACTGTTGACAAAATAAGATATATGATGTATACTAAAAAAGTAAACGTTTGGTTATTTTTACTGGCGAAAGGGGTTAGGAAAATGGACATAAACGAAATTAAGCTTAAATTAACTGAAATTATAGATGAAAACAGTGAGTATATTAAGGAAATTGGAAGGCATATTTTAAAAAATCCTGAGCTTGGATATTTTGAGGAAAAGACGTCGGCTTTTGTTCGCAAGGAGTTTGAAAAGCTTGGTATAGAGTATGCTTACCCTTGCGCAGTAACAGGCGTAAAGGGTAGTGTTAAAAGCAAAAATGACGGCCCTTGCGTTGCGATAATTGGTGAAATGGACGCTCTTTTTTGCGCAGGGAACAAGTTTGCAAATGAAAATAACGTAGCTCATGCTTGCGGACATAATGCACAGGTTGCGACTATGCTCGGTACGGCGATTGCGATAGCAAAAAGCGGTGTTTTGGATGAGTTTTCGGGAAAAATTGTGTTTTTTGCAGTTCCTGCAGAAGAATTTAATGAGCTTTCGGAAAGAGCAAAGCTAAAGGCAGAAGGAAAGCTTGAATATTTCGGCGGAAAGCAACAGCTTATCGCAGAGGGTGCTTTTGATGATGTTGATATTGCAATTATGGTGCACGCTCAGCCGGAAGAAGATGCTAAGGTTTACGTAAACGGTCATAACCTCGGATTTATAACAAAAACGATAACGTTTAAAGGTAAAGCCGCTCACGGAAGTAAGCCACACGAGGGAACAAATGCATTAAATGCGGCGGCACTTGGAATACTTGGAATACACTCAAACCGTGAAACGTTTGAAGACCACGAAAGAATAAGGATTCACCCGATTATAACTAAAGGCGGCGATGTTGTAAATTCAGTTCCCGATGAGGTGTGCATTGATACATACGTAAGAGGCGCAACTCTTTCTGCAATAGAAAAGGGAAATAATGCAACAGAGCGTGCTATGCGCGGTGCGGCGCAAATGATTGGCGCAAGTGTAGAAATAGAAGATATAAGCGGTTATCTGCCGATAAAAGAGGATGAAGAGCTTACAGAAATTTTTGCGCAAAATGCTAAAAATATCGTCGGCGAAGAAAACGTGATTTCGGGATATGAAATAACGGGTTCAACCGATATGGGCGACTTAAGCGCAATTATTCCTGCAATTCAGCCGTCAATCGGCGGTTTTACAGGAAATCTTCACAGTAAGGAGTTTTGTGTAGCAGATGAAGATGCGGCATATATTCTGCCTGTAAAAATTATGGCACACACAGTAGCAGAATTGCTTGCAAACGGCGCACAAAAGGCAATAAAAATTAAAGACGGCTTTAAGGCACGTCTTACAAAAGAAGAATATTTAGACTATTTAAAAGGAGAATGAAAAATATGTGGACTGAAGAATACTTAAACGAGCTTTTAACAACCCCGTCGGATGCGCTGATTTGCGATATGAAGAAAATTGAAGGCGACATCATGATTTTAGGTGCAGGCGGAAAAATGGGACCGACCTTAGCTGTTCTTGCTAAAAAAGCGGCTGATAAAGCAGGCGTAAACAAAAAGATTATCGCAGTTTCAAGAGGAAGCGATAAAATCGCAACTGAGCTTATGAAAGAAAACGGAGTCGAGGTTATTGCGGCTGACCTTTTGGATAAGGAAAAGCTTTACGCACTTCCTGATTGCGAAAATGTAATCTATATGGCAGGCAGAAAGTTTGGTACAGACGGCAACGAGTGGCAGACCTGGGCTATGAACTCAACTCTTCCTGCATTTGTTGCAGATAAGTTCAAAAAATCAAACATTGTTGTGTTCTCATCGGGTAACATTTACCCAATCGTTCCGCTTTCATCAGGCGGATGCACAGAAGCTGACCGTGTTATGCCTAACGGCGAATACGCAATGAGCTGTTTAGCACGTGAGCGTGCATTTGAATATGCTGCAAACACATTCGGAACAAAGGTATTTACATATCGCCTTAACTTTGCAGTAGACCTTCGCTATGGCGTGCTCTTTGATGTTGCAGATAAGATTATGAAGGGTGAGCCTATAAGTCTTTCTACACCTTGCTTTAACTTCATTTGGCAGGGCAGCGCAAACGAAATTGCAATACGTGGACTTCTCCACGCTTCATCTCCTGCTTGCATTATGAATGTAACAGGTCCTGAAACAGTTTCCATTAAAAAAGCGGCAATCAAGCTTTCAAAATATTTAGGAAAAGAGCCTATTTTTGAGGGTGAACCGGGAAATGATGCATATTTAAACGATGCTTCCCTTGCTATGGAAACATTCGGATACCCCGCAGTATCTGCTGAAACCTTAATCAGATGGCAGGCAGAATGGATTCTTTCAGGCGGAAGAACCTTAAATAAACCCACTCACTTTGAAGAAAGAAAAGGAAGCTATTAATTATAAAGAAAGGTGATAGTTATGAACAGACACGAAATTGCTCTTAAAAAGCTCAAAGAAGGAACAGTTATTCCTGCAACTCCTCTTGCGCTTGACGAAAATAGAAAATTAAACGAAAAAGGCTTAAAGCTTTTGATGAACTATTACTTAAACTGCGGTGTTGGCGGTATTGCAACTGCAGTTCACACGACACAGTTGGAGATTAGAAAGCCCGAAATTAACCTTTTTGAGCCTGTTTTAAAGATTGTATCGGAAGAAATTGATAAATTTGAAAAGAAAAATGATACTGTAATCGTAAAGGTTGCAGGAGTTTGCGGTCCAAAAGAGCAGGCAGTAAAAGAAGCAGAGCTTGCTAAAAAATACGGCTACGATGCGGTACTTTTATCACCCGGCGGACTTAATCACTTGTCAGAAGATGAAATGATTGAGCGCACCGAAGCGGTTGCGGCTGTTATGCCCGTAATCGGCTTTTATCTGCAGACTGCAGTTGGCGGCAGAGTATTTTCCTATAACTATTGGGAAAGAGTTTGCGCAACTGAAAACGTTGTCGCAATTAAGTGTGCATCGTTTAACCGCTATACAACCGAGGATGTTGTGCGTGCAGCAGCACTTTCGCCACGAGCTGATGAAATTACCCTCTACACAGGAAATGATGACAATATCGTAATTGACCTCTTGACAAAATATAAATTCTCAAAAGACGGAAAAACCTACGAAAAAGATTTTAAAGGCGGTCTTTTGGGTCATTGGTCTGTATGGACTAAAAAAGCGGTTGAAATTTTTGAGCTTACACAAAATGAAAAGAAAAAAGATTCTCTTTCGCACGATATGCTCACACTTGCCGCTCAGGTTACAGATACCAACAGTGCATTTTTCGATACGGCA
Organism: Clostridia bacterium; assembly: GCA_017935435.1. Taxonomy (GTDB): domain Bacteria; phylum Bacillota; class Clostridia; order UBA1381; family UBA9506; genus RGIG9126. The sequence goes on from JAGBHP010000050.1 coordinate 16,798, forward strand.
AATAATTTTGCAGGATGTATCGCAGGTCTGCACCACGTTTTAAAAGAGCAGGGCTTAATGGAAAACATCTTCTGCTTAAATCCTGATGAAACAATGTCTAAAGGCCAGAAAGAGGAAATTGAGCGCATTTACCGTGACTATCCGCACTTAAATGATGATGCTTTCATTAAAGAAAATTTATCTGACTGGATTAAGGAAGCAAATAACTAAAAGAATTCTCAAAATAAATAAATTAACCCAAAAGATGGCATCGCATAAGCGGTGCCTCTTTTGGATTATGATGAAAAAGACAAACGTTACCCCTACTTACAGTTTGATTTTCTGTGAAACTGACTTTTGCTTAAATCACATAGAGAAATTACATTGGAGTTTTTATAAAAAGATGTTGAAATAATATAAAATATGTTGTATAATATTTTTGTCGAATTTTTCGACAAAAGGTAAGACTTAAACAAGCGTAAAAGCTGGGCGGTTATGCTATCATCTCTTTTAAGGGAGGTGGTTGCTATGGATAATGAATACATAATTTCATTTATGATTATTCTGTTACTTTTAGTAATTTCCATAAAAAAATAACGCCAGCCGACCAAAGCTAATAGCGTTATTTTTATAACAATATTCTTTTTGGCATAACCGTTTGAGGTCTTGCCTTTTTTCATAATCATTATAATACATAGACTATATTTTGTCAACTACTTTTGAAAAACTTTATTAGAAAGTGTTGGCTAAAAAAACGTTGGAAAAATCAATTTCTGTGCGAAATCTTAACTAAAAAAATTCCACGGAAAAAAGAAAATAAAGTTATAGGGTACCCCTAACAAATGTTGACTTTAAAATTAATCTCGTATATAATAATATAAGAGAAAAAATATATAAACGGAGAAAATTATGATAGAAATTTTGTATGAGGATAGCGATATTGTTGCCTGCGTAAAGCCTGTCGGGATGTCATCGGAAGGCGATTTGCCGAAGACTTTAGGTGAGCAGATAAACGGTGAAATATTTACGCTTCACAGGTTAGACACACCTGTGGGTGGAGTTATGGTTTATGCAAAAAACAAAAAGTCTGCTGCTGTTTTCAGCAAAAAAATAGCCGAAAAAAATGATTTCACAAAAACGTATTTTGCAGTTTGTGAGGGTAGTTTTAACGAAAAGAAAGGCGAAATGTGCGACCTTTTATTTAAAGATTCCGCAAAAAATAAAAGTTATGTGGTTAAACGTGAGCGAAAAGGCGTTAAAAAGGCAGAGCTTTTTTACAACGTGATAGATGAAAGGGAAATTGACGGAAAAAAATGCTCGCTTGTTTCGGTTACCTTAAAAACGGGCAGAAGCCACCAGATAAGAGTGCAGTTTGCAAGTCGTAAGCATCCGCTTTTGGGCGATAAAAAATATGGAAGTGTTTTTAAAAGTCCGATAGCGTTATTTTCTCAAAAAATTGAAACCGATAACAAAATTTTTGAAAAAAATCCGCCCAAGGATTTCCCTTGGGATGTTTTTGATATAGAAAGTAAGTAAAACAAAATTAAACAGAGGGTGCAGATATGGAATTAAGGAAAAAGACGAGAGAAGTTAAAATAGGAAACTTAAAAATGGGCGCTGATAACCCGATTTTAATTCAGTCTATGCTGAACACAAAAAATGGTGATGTAAAGGCTGCAATTGAGCAAAGTATAGCCTTAAAAAATGCGGGGTGTGATATTGTGCGTCTTGCAGTTACAGATGAAGCAAGCATATCTTGCGTAAGAGAACTAAAAAAAGCGGTTGATATTCCGCTTGTTGCAGATATTCAGTTTGATTTTCGCTTAGCTTTAGATGCAATTAGCGCAGGTATTGACAAAATAAGAATAAACCCAGGAAATATCGGTAGTGACGAGCGTGTTAAAGCCGTTGTAAAAAAGGCTAAAGAAAGAAATATACCGATAAGAATAGGCGTAAATACAGGCTCTGTTCACCCGAGTGTTTTAGAAAAATACAAAACTGTTTGCCCCGAGGCTTTAGCAGAAGAAGCAATGCGCCACGTGAAAATTTTAGAAGAAAACGATTTCTCAGATATTGTAATTTCTATTAAAGCGTCATCTGTACCGCTTATGATTGACAGCTACAAGTTAATCTCGGAAAAAGTAGATTATCCGCTCCACTTGGGTGTAACGGAGGCAGGAACTGAGTATTTGGGAACACTAAAGTCAGCAGTCGGCATAGGAAGCCTTCTATCGCAAGGGATAGGTGACACAATAAGGGTTTCGCTTACGGCTGACCCTGTGCGTGAGATTTATGCCGCAAAGGACATTTTAAAGTCATTAGAGCTTATAAAAAGTGGACCTACGCTCGTTTCGTGCCCAACTTGCGCAAGATGTACGGTAAACCTCATTGATATTGCAAACGAGGTTACGGAGCGCCTTAAAAATGTAGATAAAAACATAAAGGTTGCCGTTATGGGATGCGTTGTAAACGGCCCGGGCGAAGCACGTGATGCTGATATTGGAATTACAGGCGCAAAAGGCGAGGGACTTATTTTTAAAAAGGGTGAAATTATCAGAAAAGTGCCTGAAAATGAGATTGTTTCGGCATTGTTTGAAGAAATCGACAAATTAGACTAAGGAGAAAAGGGCAAATGGCACCACTATTGTATGAGCTTGTAGGCGAGGAACTTGCCGAAGAGCTTAAAGATGCGGAGGTTACTCTTTGCAGACTGCACAAGCAGGAAAAAAAGCTTGAGCTTGGGATTTTGAGCCAAAATGTTATTGAAAAAAGAATTACCGACAGAATTTGTGAGGAAATAAAAAGCAGATTCGGTGTTTTTTCGGTTGACATAAATGTAAAAATAAAGAATTTTGAAATAAACGCTGAAACAATCGGCATAGCTTATGAAAACGTAAAAAAATACGTAACAGACGCACTTCCTGCTGCTATGGCGCTTTTAATGAAAAGTGAAGCGGCGCTATCCGACGGCTCGGTAAAGGTAAGCCTTAAATTTGGCGGAAAAAGCACGCTTTTAGAGGTCGGAGCCGAGCGGATAATGAAGCAGGCGTTTTTAGAAATTTATAGCTTTAGCTGCGATGTTGAGCTTTTAGAAGAAAAGCACGAGCAGGCGGTTGAAATGATTTCTGAAATTGAAGAGGATATAAAAAGAGCGTCGGAGGTTGCGAGTAAAGAAAAGGTTGTAAGAAAACGTGTAAGCGGCCCTAAAGAAGAGAAAAAAGAAGACGGGAAAGTTGATGACGGCATAATTATCGGTAAATCTTTTACGGGCGAGGTTACGCCGATTAATGATATTTTCACCGACGAAACGCACCAAAACAGCAGAAGCATCATTGTTTCGGGCGAGGTTATTTCGTTTGATTCACGTGAAATCAGAAACGAAAAAACAATACTTGAAATTTTCATTACCGATAAAACTAACTCGATTGCGTGTAAGGCATTCTTAAAAAATGAAGAGTTTGCTGAAATAAAGGGTCAGCTAAAAGGATTAAAAGCGGTTTCCATAAGGGGAAGAGCGCAGTATGACACATTTTCGCGCGAAGTGGTTATTATGATAGCGGATATGATGCGTGCTTCCTTTTCTAAAAGAACTGATGACAGTGAGGAAAAAAGAGTTGAGCTTCATTGTCATACATCGATGTCGGCACTTGATGCAATTTCTAACCCGTCGGCACTCATTTCCCGTGCGGCTTCCTGGGGACATAAAGCTATTGCGATAACTGACCACGGTGTTGTTCAGGCTTACCCTGAGGCGTATGATGCAGGAAAGAAAAATAATATAAAAATAATTTACGGCGTTGAAGGTTATTTAATGGGCGATGAGGCAAAGCTCGTTTATAACGAAATCGATATGCCGCTTTCGGGCAGTTTTGTTGTTTTTGATATCGAAACTACGGGTCTTTCTGCTAAATTCGGCGAAATCATTGAAATTGCAGGTGTAAAAATTGAGGGCGGAAAAACTGTCGATACATTTTCAAAATTTGTAAAGCCCCAAAAAGGCGTGCCGTACAGAATTACGGAGCTGACCAACATTACAAACAATATGTTAGAAGATGCGGACCCGATAGATGTCGTTTTAAAGGAATTTTTTGAATTTGCAAGCGGATGCGTTTTAGTTGCGCATAACGCAAATTTTGATGTTGGTTTTATAAGAAAAAAAGCTGAAGAATTATCTATGCCCTGCGATTTTTGCTACATAGATACGCTTGCTTTAAGCCGAAAACTGCTTCCTGCGGTTAAAAGGCACAAGCTTGACCGTGTGGCAAAATATTTGGGCTTTAGCTTCGAGGGGCATCACAGAGCGATTAATGATGCCGAGGTTACGGCGAGAATTTTTCTGCACTTTGTTGACCTTTTAAATCAAACGGCGATAAATAACGTCAAATACATAAATGAAAAATTGCTTGATGAAAGCGTAACAAAGCACACCGACCTTTATCACATAATTATTTTGGTAAAAAATATGGTGGGTCTTAAAAATCTTTACAGGCTTGTTTCAATGGCGCATCTTGATAATTTTTACAGAAAACCAAGACTAACCAAAAAAATGATTACAGAGTACAGAGAGGGGTTAATTCTTGGCAGTGCGTGCGAAGCAGGTGAGCTTTATTCTGCCATTCTTTCGGGTAAAACCCAAGATGAAATAAGAAAAATTGCAGAGTTTTACGATTATCTTGAAATTCAGCCACTCGGCAACAATGAATTTATGATAAGAAACGAAACTGTTTCAGGGAACGAAGATTTAGAGCTTATAAACCGTGAAATTGTAGAGCTTGGTGACTCTATGGGGAAAATGACGGTAGGAACGTGCGATGTGCATTTTACAGACCCTGCCGACTCTATCTACCGCTGTGTGCTTATGACGGGTCAGGACTATGATGATGCCGCAAATCAAGCGCCTTTATACTTTAGAACAACTGAGGAAATGCTTAATGAATTTAAGTATTTGGGAGGAAGTAAGGCGAAAGAAATAGTTATCACAAATCCGAATAAAATAGCGGATATGACAGAGGAAATTATACCTATCCCCGAAGAAACCTATGCGCCTGAAATGCCGGGCTCGGTTGAAGAAATTCAAAAGCTTTCTTACGATAAGGCGCACGAAATTTATGGTGAGGAATTACCTAAAATCGTTGAAGACCGTATGCAAAAAGAGCTTAGACCTATTATAAAATACGGCTTTTCAGTTATGTATATGATTGCGCAAAAATTGGTGTCAAAGTCGCTTTCTGACGGATACTTAGTTGGCTCACGAGGCTCGGTTGGTTCGTCATTTATTGCGTATCTTTCGGGAATTACCGAGGTTAACTCGCTTGCTCCTCACTATGTTTGCCCGAAATGTAAGACAAATCAGTTCTTTACGCATGGCGAATATAGCTGTGGTGCGGACTTACCTGACGCATTTTGCCCTAACTGCGGTGAAAAATATGTAAAATACGGCTATGATATTCCGTTTGAAACGTTTTTGGGCTTTGACGGTGACAAAGAGCCTGATATTGACTTAAACTTTTCGGGTGCTTATCAGCCGGTTGCGCATAAATATACAGAAGAGCTTTTCGGCGAGGGTCACGTTTTCCGTGCGGGAACTATTGGCACATTTGCAGAAAGTACAGCGCGCGGTTATGTTTTAAAATATGCAGAAAAGAATAATATCACACTAAACCGTGCTGAAATGAAGCGTCTGTCTTCGGGTCTTGAGGGCGTAAAAAGAACAACGGGTCAGCATCCCGGCGGTGTTATGATTGTGCCGAGAGCAAATGAAGTTTATGAGTTTACACCAATTCAGCATCCTGCAGATGATACGGGAACGGATATAATTACAACTCATTTTGACTATCATTCAATAAGCGGACGTCTTTTAAAGCTTGATATATTAGGTCACGATGACCCGACGATGATAAGAATGCTTGAGGATTTAACGGGACTTGATGCTAAAACAATTCCGATAGACGATAAACCTACAATGAGCCTTTTTACAAGCACAGAGGCTTTAGGCGTTACGCCTGAAGAAATTAACAGCCAAACGGGTACATTTGCAGTTCCTGAATTTGGCACAAAGTTTGTGCGTCAGATGCTTTTAGACACAAAACCCACAACATTTTCAGAACTTATACGTATTTCGGGACTTTCTCACGGAACAGATGTGTGGCTTGGAAATGCGCAGGATTTGGTGCGAAACGGAACAGCTACACTTCCCGAGGTTATCTGTACCCGTGACGATATTATGATTTATCTGCTTCACCACGGTGTTGAAGATTTGACATCTTTTAAGATAATGGAAAAGGTCAGAAAGGGTAAGGGTCTTACCCCTGAAGATGAAGCGATTATGCGTGAGCATGATGTGCCGGAGTGGTACATTGATTCGTGTAAAAAGATAAAATATATGTTCCCGAAAGCGCATGCTGCGGCTTACGTTACAATGGCGTTTAGGATTGCGTATTTTAAGGTGCATTATCCGCTTCAGTTTTATATTGCATATTATACCGTGCGTGCAGATGAATTTGATGCAAGCCTTATGCTAAACGGAAAAGAAAAGGTTGTAGCGTCAATTAAGGAGATTGAATCAAACCCTGACGCAACCGATAAGGATAAGCGTATGGTTACAATCTTAGAGGTTTGTAACGAAATGTATGCCAGAGGCATTGAATTTTTACCGATTGACCTATATAAATCGCACGATACCGACTTTTTAGAGGAAGACGGCAAGATAAGACCGCCGTTTAATACAATCCCAAACTTCGGTCAGATTGCGGCACACGCAATAGTTGAAGCAAGAAAAACGGGCGGTGAGTTTATCTCAATTCAGGATTTGACACAAAGAGCAAAAATCGGCAAATCAGTAGTTGAAAAACTGAAAGAATTTGGCGTTTTAGACGGAATGGACGAAACAAGCCAGATTAAACTGTTTGATTTTTAAAGAGAAGAGGTGATTTTTTTGGCAGGAAATTACAACGAGCTTTCAAAGGAAATTTGCGACAGAATTAAAAATGACATAAAGGACAAGTATCTTTTTGAAAATACTGCAATAAGGCGCAAAACGGGCAAAGATGAAGCGACCATCTGGCGTCCTTGTTATGTTAAGGATGTAGAAAAAATTCTGCACAATCCTTTTTACAATCGCTACACCGACAAAACGCAGGTATTTTCTCTTTATAAAAATGATGACATTTCAAGGCGAGGTTATCATGTTCAGCTTGTGTCAAGGATTGCCCGAAATATAGGAAGACTGCTTGGTTTAAACCTCGATTTGATTGAGGCGATTAGCCTCGGGCACGATATTGGTCACACACCGTTCGGTCACGCAGGAGAATTTATTTTAAATGATATCTCAATTGAGGCAAGCGGAAGATATTTTAATCATAACGTACATAGCGTGCGTGTTTTAGATAAAATTTTCCGCCAAAACCTGAGTCTTCAGGTTTTAGACGGCATACTCTGCCATAACGGCGAAATGGAGCTTATGGAATATAGACCTGAAAAGCTCACAAATTTTGAAGTTTTTGACGAAAAGGTTGAAAAATGCTACCTTGATAAATCTGCCGTAAAAGAGCTTGTTCCTATGACAAAAGAGGGGTGCGTGGTGCGCATTTCCGATATGATAGCATATTTGGGAAAAGACCGACAAGATGCTATGAAAACGGGGTTTGTTCCTGATGACAGTATCTTCAATAAAGGTAAGCTCGGCAGAAATAACGCAGAAATTATAAATAATTTAGTCGTTGCAATAGTTGAAAACAGCTATGGAAAAGATTATATTTCGATGGATAGTGAAA
>JAGBHP010000051.1 GCA_017935435.1 Clostridia bacterium
AACCTTGCTTCTGATGTTATAATACTCATGGGAAAATGACTCCTTACGATATTTGTTTTTTGTGGTTATTAAACATTATATCATATTTGGAACTCATTTTCCTTTTTATTTGTCACCCATCAATTGTATCACAACATTTTTTCAAAAAAATTTTTTCTTTGTTTTTCTGTAATTTTAAAATGTGTTTTATTGTTAATTTAAAGGCACAGCCAAAAAGCTGTGCCTTTAAATTAATTAATAATTTTTGCTTCTTACTTCAAAGTAAGCCTGCGGATGCTTACATACAGGGCAAAGAGCCGGAGCTTCTTTTGCCACGTGGATTCTTCCGCAGTTTCTGCAAATCCAGACAACAGTATCATCTTTTTTGAACACTTTACCCTCTGTTAAGTTCTTTAAGAGGTCTTTATAGCGTTCTTCGTGCTCTTTTTCGATTTCTGCAACCATCTCAAAGAGTGCTGCGATATCGTTAAAGCCTTCTTCTTTAGCTTCTTTTGCCATTGTCGGATACATCTGTGTCCATTCTTCATTTTCGCCTGCTGCTCCAGCTTTTAAGTTTTCTTCTGTGCTGCCGATTCCCGAAAGAAGCTTAAACCAGATTTTAGCATGTTCTTTTTCATTATCAGCAGTGAGTCTGAAAAGCTCAGAAATCTGCTCATAACCCTCTTTTTTTGCAGCAGATGCAAAATATGTGTACTTATTTCTTGCCTGTGATTCGCCTGCAAACGCAGTAATTAAGTTTTGTTCTGTCTTTGAACCTTTAAGTTCCATTGTTGTGTCCTCCTAAACTTTTCTTATGATAAAATTTATTTTTTAAATTTCTCCATTTATATTTTACCACATTTTTCTATTTTTAAACATTTTAAAGCAAAATTTCCTGAATTTTTTTATTCAGTAAATCAATTTTTTCCTGACCTGCATCTATATTTTCACATTTTACAGAGAAATAAAGCTTAACCTTAGGCTCTGTTCCTGACGGTCTTAGCACGAAAAAGCCACCGTCCAGTTCAAAATAAAGAACGTTCGACTTTTCCATATCGATTTTACTTTCCTCGCCCGTCAAAAAGTCATACCTGATGCTTTTGTTGTAATCACGAAGAGCTAAAACAGGGGTATCACCGATTTGTTTCGGCGGATTTTCTGAGGTTTTCTTCATAAGTGCCGCCATTTTTTCCATTCCGTCAACACCGGGCATTACAATAGAAATTGTTTTTTCAGTGAAATAACCATATTCTTTATATATATTTTCAAGGTAATCAAACATTGTAATTCTGCGGTTTTTGCAGTATGCCGCAAGCTCGCAAATCATGAGTGTTGCGGAAACGGCATCCTTATCACGTGCATAAGTTCCGTTTAAATATCCATAGCTTTCCTCAAAGCCTAAAAGATATCTGCCCGGAAGATTGTTATCCTCGTGGTCTTTTATAATTCCTGCGATAAATTTAAAGCCTGTAAATACCTCATAATATTTTACGTCCGATTTTTCCGCAATAATTCTTGCAAGAGCCGTTGAAACTACTGTTGATACAACATAGTCATCCTTACTTTTTTCTTTTACATTGTCTAAAATGTATTTTTCAAGCATAATACCGACCTGATTGCCCGTAAACGGCGCAAAATTTCCGTCTTTGTCTTTTGCAAAAACGCCTACACGGTCAGCGTCAGGGTCTGTACCTACAATGATATCAGCACCATTTTTTTCAGCAAGGTCTAACGCCAAATAAAAGCCCTCTTTTTCTTCGGGATTAGGCGATTTTACAGTAGAAAAATTGCCGTCAGGTACACACTGTTCGGACACCGCAAAAACATTTTCAAAGCCGGCTTTAGCAAGAGTCTTGCATACAGGCTTAAAGCCTGTTCCGTGAAACGGTGTAAAGACAATTTTAAGGTCTTTTGCGGCATCTATCTCGCTTTTGTTTACAATTCCTGCTAAAACATTTGCATAATACGGCGAAATCATATCTTCATCAACCATATTTATAAGTCCTAAGGCTTTTGCCTCGTCTTCGGCTACTGTTTTAACATCCTCAAAAATATCCATATCATTAATATAGCCGAGCACGATGTTTGACGCTTCAACTGCAAGCTGTGCGCCGTCTTCGCCATATACCTTGTAGCCGTTATATGCCGCAGGGTTATGGCTTGCAGTTATCATAATACCTGCAAAGCAGTTAAACTTTCTTACCATAAAAGACAAAACAGGCGTTGGGCGGAGTTCATCCGAAACATATGTTTTTATGCCGTTTGCCGCTAAAACCTTTGCGCTTTCCATAGCAAATTCAGGGCTGAAATTACGGCAATCATAAGAAATTGCCACGCCTCTTTTTTGGGCATCTTCTCCCATAGCTAAAATATAATTTGCTAAGCCTTGCGTCGATTTTCTTACTGTATATATGTTCATTCTGTTTGTTCCGGCACCGATTACACCACGAAGACCTGCCGTACCAAACTCAAGATTTTTATAAAATCTGTCTTCAATTTCTTTGTCGTTATCTTTAATTGCTTCAAGCTCTTTTCGTGTATCTGCATCAATTTTTTCGCTTTTTAACCAGCTTTCGTAAACTTCTTTGTAGTTTTGCTTCATTTAACAAACCATACCTTCCATTAAATTTTATTCTCCGTCCCACCAATTGAGATTATCATCGACAGGAGCGTTTTCTGCACTTGGCGGAGCCGTATTTTCTGCGTTTGTGTTCGTTTCGCCTCCTGCTTCACCCGTTTGTCCTTCAGGTGAAATTTCCGCATTCGTTTCGCCATTTTCTTCTGCTAAAAGAGCCTCTTCTTCTAAGCGCTTCTTTTCAAGCTCTTCTTCGCACCTTGCGCAAAACGCATTCGGCTGAGTTCCGCTTTTAAAATAGTCTGTCCTTTTGTTTTCACAAATATCAGATGCAAGCTTTCCGCTTTTTTGGCACACAGTTCTTGAGGTAAGACCTGAGGGCTGCTCTAAGCTTAGCTTTTCTTTACCTGAATGAATCTGATCCATTACTTTTTTCCACAATGACACAGACGGATTTCCGCTTACGCCGCCATATTTTTGCGACTGGTCGTAGCCTGACCAGACACCGCCTGCATAACGGGGAGTAAAGCCTACAAACCATTTATCCTTATCGTTATCAGATGTACCTGTTTTGCCGCCTGCCCACTGCCCGTTTGCAATTCTTGCGCCTGAGCCTGTTCCGTATGTCATAACACCGTTTAGCATATTTGACATAATGTAAGCCGTCTGCTCACTCATAGCACGAACAGGTTCTTCTTTATTTTCAAGTATAACCATTCCTCGCGAATCTATAACCTTAGTATAGGTTATAGGCTTATTATACACGCCGCCGTTTGCAAATGCAGCATAAGCTGCAGTCATCTCGAGTGGTGACACACCCTTTGTAAGACCACCAAGAGCAAGGCTTCCCAAGAATTTATCCGAGTGAATCTGCCCGTCTTCACCTCTTACGCTGTCAACAAGCGAGGTAATACCAAGCTTTTTGGTAAGAAAATCATACGATTTATCTACTGTGAGCTTTTGAAGAACCTTTACGGCAGGAATGTTTCTTGATTTTTCAATCGCAACACGAACTGCAACATCTCCCATAAACGTTCTGTCCGCATTTTTAGGCGACCACGTTCCAACGGTGAGCGGTGAGTCATCTAAAACAGTTGCCGCCGTAACATCTCCGTTTTCAATGGCCGGGGCATAAACCGCAATCGGTTTAATTGAAGACCCGGGCTGACGAAGTGACTGACTCGCCCTGTTTAAAACACGATTACCTGTCTTTTTGCCTCTTCCGCCAACAATGCCCTTAACGTGTCCGTTTTTCGGGTCAAGCACCGCCATTGCCGACTGATACTGATTTTCTGCATAGGTGGTTTCCTGATAATTTCCAAAAACGTTTTCCATTGCCGACTGAACATTCGGGTCAAGCGTTGAATAAATTTTAAGACCGCCTTTAAAAAGCTTTTTCGTTGCTTCACTTTCAGAAAGCTTGTGTTTTTCCATCAAATCACGCATTACGTCAAGCACAATCTGGTCTGTGAAATAGGATTGAATTTTCGCCGCACCGCTAAGCGCTGAGCCTTCATGAAGCGCAAGCTCTTCGCTTACCGCCGCATCGTGCTCTTCCTGAGAAATATACCCAAGCTCAAGCATTTTGCCCAAAACAAGCTCCTGCTTTTGCTTGTGAGCTTCATAGTTTAAAAACGGGTCATATCTTGACGGATACTGCGTAATACCTGCAATAGATGCGCACTCTGCTAAGTTAAGCTCCGACACATCCTTACTGTAATACTTATTAGCCGCCGTCTGTACACCGTGACAACCCTGTCCAAGATATATTGTATTCATATACATCTCAATTATTTCATCTTTGCTCATTTTTCTTTCAAGATTTAAGGCTCTTATCATTTCCTGAACCTTTCTTATGGGTGAGCGGCGCGAATCCCCCGTCACATTTTTAATGAGCTGCTGAGTTATTGTACTGCCTCCATAGGCACTGTCTTTAGATGTAAACCACTTCAGTACTGCACCCGTTGTTCTTTTCCAGTCAACACCGTGATGCGTCATAAAGCGTTCATCTTCAATCGCAATAAACGCTTCTTTTAGCTGAGTCGGCATATCGGCAAGGTCTGCCCATATTCTGTTTTGCTCAGAAAACAATCGGTCAAATTCGGAAAGCTCGCCGCTATCATCAACATAATATATAACCGATGTAAAATCAAGGTTATATTCCATTGCAATAAGGTCGGTACTGTTATCGATAAATCCCATGAGCGCACCCATGACAATTGATATTGAAACAAGACCTGCCACAACGGCTATCAGAAAAATTCTTCCAAGCACTTTTTTTACACTTTTTTTACCATTCATTTTATTACTCGAAGACGCTGTCTGTTCTTCGGAAATATTTCTCTTTTTCAAAAAAGTCACCCCTTTACAGGATTATATACTTAATCTAATTGTAAAACAAAAACATTACAAAACTGTTACAAAGTAGTGTTATTATTGTTAAATAAGCTCTAAAACCTATGTTTTATACGATTTATATGTATATTTTTTGTATTCAGGTAAAAAATAACAAAAAAACTATGTAAATCAGGAGTGTGAAGTAAGTGTTTTATGAAAAGAAAAAACATAGAATACTAAAAATTTCTTTGATATTGATATTTTCAGCGGCAGTAGGCATCGCTTTGGGATATGCAAGCGTAAGATATGAAAGCTTTCCGTTTTTTAATGATAAAATTCTTTCGCCAATTCCCGAAGAAACTAAAGCACCCGACAAAGCCATCGAACCTGAGCCTGTGTATACAAATGTTGTTGAAAATGAAGTTTTAAAAAGCGAATCAACAGAAATTACCGAAAGTGTAAATCCAATATTTTTAGTTCAGGCAGAAAATAACAAGGTCTTTCTTTATAAAGTCTTGCCCGATGGCACAAAAAATATAGAACAAACTCTGCCTATAAATATAAACGCCCTGAGAAATGAAGATAAAAAACTTTTAGAAAAAGGAATAAATGTAGAAAACAAACAACAGCTCGCATCAATTTTGGAAGATTTCGGTTCATAATGGAAATTTACGCTATTTGCACACGGATAATTGCAAAATAAATCGGAATTTAACGCACGAATTAGTAAACGTGTTTGTAGGGGAGGGTCTCTGCGCCCTCGGGTGCGTTACGTTTCACGTTTTTGCGGTGTGTCGCAAGCGCCACACCCTACAAATACAGCCGTTAGTATTTTTTCGGGAGGGCGCAGAGACCCTCCCCTACAATGCAAATCAAAACCAAAAGGTAAATTGGAATTTAGCGCACTAACGTTTGGTTGTGTTTTCGCCTCCCTTGTACCCAATGGGGCAGGCTCTGTAAAGGGAGGTGGGTTTTGCAAAGCAAAACTCGGAGGGATTGTTATTATAAATATGGTTATAACGCAAAAACAACCCCTCAGTCACCTTTTGGTGACAGCTCCCCTTACACAGGGGAGCCTATCGCACACCGCAACCTTTAATCACATAAATTCCAATTTATCCTATCATATTTTTAATATACTCAAAAACATCATCTTTATCTATACCGAGTGCGACAGAAAGCTCGCCAAAGAGCAGTTCTTCGGCTTTTTTCATAAATTTTTCGTCCATTGCGCCAATAACCTTTTTATTTTGCTCAGCAATCTGTTTTTTTGCGTAGATTGACTTTGTAAGCTCAACCAAATCATAGCAATCAAGGCTTTTTAGTGCGTTCTCATAAAAGAGTGCGGCTTCCTTTCTTGCCTGAGGCGCAAAAGGCTCTGCCTTAATTTCGGGTATGCTTTTTATCAGCTTTTCGGCTTCTTCTTTTGAAATTACGGCTCTCATTGCAATCTTTTTGTTTTCCACAGGTGTAAAAATTGTGCTTGACGACATAAAAAGCGGTTTTAAGCTATAATACGGCGTCTTTTTATTTTCCCCCGGAATTGACATTTCCACGATTTCCATAACCTCGCAAACACCCGTCTGTCCGTAAATAATTTTATCTCCTACATTAAACATAAATCTTACCTCACAAAAAATAGTTCTGTCTTTATTTTAACACTTTTTTCTTTGCGATGTAAGTAAAATTTTTTTAAAAACTTAAAAAAGTCACTGCAAAGAAATCTTTGCAGTGACTTTTTATATGTTTTAAGTATTTTTTAAGCTTCTTTATTTTTAGTAACAGCCTTTATTACAAAGAGTGTTCCAAGCATAAGAATAATTCCAACAGGGAGAAGTACCCACGCACTTTGAATGAATGCAGCAAGAACATAAACCACAAACGAAACGAGAGCAACCGTTATTGCATACGGAAGCTGAGTTGAAACGTGGTTAACGTGGTTTGACTGGCTTCCTGCTGATGACATAATTGTTGTATCAGAAATCGGTGAGCAATGGTCGCCGCAAACAGCACCGGCAAGACACGCTGACATTCCGATAATTAAAAGCTCGCTTGTGGGGTCAAAGATAGCTGCAACAATCGGGATGAGTATGCCGAAAGTTCCCCAAGATGTTCCTGTTGAAAAAGCAAGAACGCAAGCAACTAAGAAGATGATAGTAGGCAAGAAATTAGCAAGACCTGATGCTGCTGAATCCATTAAAGCTTCAACATAAACGTCCGCACCTAAAAGACCTGTCATATTTTTAAGTGCAGTTGCGAAGGTAAGAATGAGTATCGCAGGCACCATAGCCTTAAATCCCATAGGAATAGACTCCATAGCATCTTTAAAGGTTATAACTCTTCTTGCTAAAAGATAGATAACTGTCGCAATCAAAGCAACAAGCGCACCCCACGGAAGACCAACAGTTGCATCGGTATTACCGAAAGCACCGACAAAGCTGCCCGCATTATCTGTTCCGCCCCAAAGGTCAACACCAAAGAAGCCGCCTATGTATAAAAGACCAACAATAGAAATTATGACAAGCACAATAACAGGCAAAATAAGGTCAATAACCTTACCTTTTTCGTTGCCGTCACTGTTTTCAGCACTTTCAACATCATCTTTTCCGCTTGTGAAGAGGTCACCCTTTGTCATTGCATTAAATTCGTGCAATTTCATCGGGCCGTAATCGAACTTCATGAAGATAATTCCGAGTACGAAAACTATCATTAAAAGTGAGTAGAAGTTGTAAGGAATTGCTCGAACGAAAAGCTCAATTCCCGAAAAGCCTGTTCCTTCGGTAAACTCAGAAACTGCTGCTGCCCAGGATGAAACGGGAGCTATCATACAAATCGGTGCGGCTGTTGCATCTATTATAAACGCAAGTTTTGCACGTGAAATCTTGTGGCTATCCGTAACAGGGCGCATAACAGAACCAACTGTTAAGCAGTTAAAATAGTCATCAATAAAAATCAAAACGCCCAAAATAAATGTTGCAAACATTGCGCCAACACGGCTTTTAATATGAGTTTCCGCCCAACGTCCGAACGCTTTAGAGCCGCCTGCTTTATTGATTAAAGCAACGAGCGCTCCTAAAATTACAAGGAATATAAAAATTCCCGCAGTTCCCGAAACCGCCTCGATTAATCCTGCATTTATAACGTTGTCAAGAGCGGCAACAGGGTGCCAGTTAGCAGATAAAAGTCCGCCAAGCACAATACCAATAAAAAGCGAGGAATAAACCTCCTTTGTGATTAATGCAAGCGCGATAGCAACCAAGGGCGGTACCATTGCCCAAAAAGTTGAATAGTAATTGCTTACATTTGCAGCATCATCGCCTGTTGCAAACGCAACCACAGATGTTGCTAAAATCAGCATTAAGGTAAAAAGGCTTACCAAAATGCCCTTTTTGTTAAACTTTTTCATTTTAAAATCCCTCCTGTAAATTATCGTGTACAACAAAAAAGCACGAAAGCAACATTTTGCGCTTTCGTGCTAAACCGTTCATTTTGTATAAGTTTTTGCCGTTTCAGGTTTAAACTTTAGATAGCGCTCCACGATTTCGTGACAGTGCGAGGCATATTATGCACACTCACCAGCAAAAAGACCCAGGTATTGACCTTTTTACTTCGGCGAAAACTCCTTTTTCTACATTCAAGCATACCTTTTTAAAGAATGTGATACTCTTAATTTCCGCGCCTCTACCTTTTTAGTTATTCACTTTTATAAAATCATAATAGCATACTAAAAATTGCTTGTCAAGATTTTTTTACATTTTAATACTTTTTGCGTTCTTTTTTTCAGGAAGCTGAACTAAGATAATTGCAATAAACATAAGCACGCATCCCATAATTTCACGCATTGTAAGTTGTCCGCCTGTCAGGTCCCAGCCGCAAGCCACAAGCAAAACCGTAGTAAGAGTTGCAAAAACAGACTCTAAACTCATCAAAATTGATGCAGATGTCGGGTCTGTGTATTTTTGACCGACAATTTGAAGAGTGTATGCCACGCCGCACGAGAAAATGCCTGAATAGCCTATTGCAAGATAGCAATCAAGCACAGGCTTTAGCTGAAGGTCTTCAAAGATGAAAACATAAATGAGGTTAAGCGCACCGCAAACAAAAAACTGAAGCGCCGCAAGCTTTACGCCGCTTACCTTTGGCGAAAAGTGGTCTATCGCCAAAATATGAAAAGCAAAAATGAGCGAGCAACACAAAGTTAAAATATCCCCCACATTTATGCCGTCACTATCTGTAACGCACATATTAAAAAGTCCGATTATCGCAATTAAAACCGAAATCCATATAACAGGTCTTGTTTTTTTCCCGCAAAAAAGACCGATGATAGGCACTAAAACCATATAAAGAGCCGTTATAAAGCCTGATTTTCCCGGACTTGTGTAAACCATACCCATAGTTTGCAGGGTTGATGCTATACAGAGCAAGCTTCCGCAGACAAGACCGCCAAGTAAAAGAGTTTTATCAGCTTTTAAAACCTGCTTTCCTGCTTTTTTTCTTCCCAAATCCAAAAATAAAATTACAGGTACTAAAACAACCGCCCCAAGCATACATCTTATACCATTAAACGCCGCAGGCGAAATCAGCTCAACACCCTTGCTCTGCGCAATAAATGAAATTCCCCAAACTACCGAGGTCAGTAAAAGCAATAAATTTCCCTTTAATTTACTTTTGTTCAATTTAAAAATCTCCTTTTGCCGTAATACAAAATATTTTATATGTTTTTTGGCATAAAGTCAAGAATATTGTTGAAAAAACAAAGAATTTGTTGTATACTTGGATTGTAACAATTTTTATAAAAATACAGGAGGCTACAAATGAAAAAAATTTTAAAAGAATTCAAGGAATTTGCAATCAAAGGAAATATGATTGATTTAGCAGTCGGCGTAATTATTGGTACTGCTTTTAATGCAATCATAAACACACTGGTAAAGGATATCTTTATGCCTTTAATCGGAATTTTAACAGGCGGTCACGATTTTTCGGCGCTTGCAATTACCGTTGGAACTGCAAATATAGGCTACGGTCTTTTCATTCAGAATGTGCTTAATTTCTTAATTACCGCACTTTGCCTTTTCCTTTTTGTAAAAGCCGTAAACAGCTTTAAAAAGAAAAAGGAGGAAGCTCCTAAAGAAGAGCCTAAAACTCCCGAAGACATCGTTTTACTTACCGAAATTAAAGACTTACTCAGCGAAATAAAAAATTCAAAATAATTGTTTCATTTTAATTGACATAACATTTTTAAAGTGCTATAATATTAAGATAATTAGTACTTTTACGTTTAACGCAAAAGCAATTTTAGGAGGTTTACATAAAAATGGAAATTAAAATCACTAAAACCACATCACCAAAGGCTAAACCCGACCAAAACAACTTAGGCTTTGGTACATATTTTACAGACCATATGTTTGTTATGGATTACTGCCCCGAAAAAGGCTGGCACGATCCCGAAATTGTTCCTTATGCTCCTATCGCACTTGACCCTTCAGCTATGATTTTCCACTATGGTCAGGCAATTTTTGAAGGCTTAAAGGCTTACAGATGCGATGACGGAAAAATCAGACTTTTCCGCCCCATTAACAATATGAACCGTGTAAACATTTCAAATGACAGACTCTGTATTCCGCAGATTGATGCAGAATTTGGCGTTGAAGCTATTAAGACACTCGTAGAACTCGATAAAGACTGGATTCCGTCTAACCCAGGCACATCACTTTACATCCGTCCCTTTATCATCGCAACAGACCCGTTCTTAGGCGTTAGACCTTCTGCTACATATAAATTTATCATTATTTTATCACCTGTTGGCTCATACTATAAGGAAGGCTTAAATCCTGTTAAGCTTTTAGTTGAAAAAGACTATGTAAGAGCGGTTAAGGGCGGTATCGGATATGCTAAAACTCCCGGTAACTACGCTGCAAGCTTAAAAGCAGGCGAAAAAGCTCATGAGCTTGGTTATTCTCAGGTTCTCTGGCTTGATGGTGTTGAGAAAAAATACATTGAAGAAGTTGGCGCTATGAACATCTTCTTTAAGATTGATGGCGAAATTGTAACACCTGAGCTTAACGGAAGTATTTTAGCAGGTATCACACGTGATTCTTCAATTCAGGTATTAAAATCATGGGGACTTAAGGTTACTGAAAGAAGAATTTCAATTGATGAAATTTATGAAGCTCACGCTTGCGGCAAGCTCGACGAAGTATTCGGAACAGGTACAGCTGCTGTTATCTCTCCTGTTGGCGAGCTTAACTACGACGGAAACAAAATCGTAATCGGCGAAGGCAAAATCGGCGAAACTGCTCAAAAGCTTTATGATACTATCACAGGTATCCAGAGCGGTAAGGTTGAAGATACCTTCGGATTTACTGTTACTTTATAATAATATAATGTCAATTAAATAAAGGACTGAGAAAAACTCAGTCCTTTATTTTTGAAGGAGAAATATTATGCGTTGGGAACATTTACGAGAAGAAGAATTTCAAAAAGCTATAAAAAAATCAAACGGCGTGTGTGTTTTGCCGATTGGAGCTTTAGAAAAACATGGTCAGCACCTTCCTGTCGGTACAGATTCAATACTTGCTACCCAGATTGTGCGAAAAGCAGCAGAGCGTGAGCCTGTTTGCGTTTTTCCAACTCTTCATTTTGGCGAAAAAACAGGCGCAGGCGAATTTTGTGGCACAATTATGCTCTCGGACGAGCTTAGAATGAGGTTGCTTACCGAGCTTTGTGACGAAATTGCACGAAACGGCTTTAAAAAAATTCTCATTTTTAACGGCCACGGCGGAAATCAGTCTATGATATCGCAGTTTGCCCGAAGCACTCTGCTTAAAAATCCAAAATACTTAGTTTTTGACTATGCACCCGGCAGTGATTTTCCTCTTCCGAATAAGCTACTATCCGGTCAATACGGCAAGTTAACTGCGGAAGACCGCATCGTTTTAGAAAACTATGTAAAAGAAAAAAAGCGCTACGGCCACGCCTGCTTTATCGAAACAGGATGGATATATGCAACACATCCTGATTTGGTGCGTTTAGATAAAATTGCAGACGAAAGCGGAAAAAGTACCCATCGCTTTGATGATTTTGCAAAGCTAAAAATAAATTCGCCTTTTGCGTGGATGGCAAATTACCCAAATTCCTACGCAGGAGATATGCACGAAGGAATGAGCGAAACAATCGCAAACGCTATGTTGGAATACTCCGTGCAAAAAACCGTAGAAGTCTTTAAATTCTTAAAAAACGAAACAATCTCGGATGAATATTTTGCCGAGTGGCAACAAAAACAAAAAAATTAGGGGTTATGCGTAGTACTCTGTTACATTTTAAACTTTACATTTTGAATTTTGTAGGGAATGGATTTATCCATTCCGTTAGCGGAAGGCATAAATGCCTTCCCTCCAATGAAACTTTATGATGTAGGGTTCGGCGGTTAAAGGCGAACCGCTTTCGGCACATCGTAAACGCTGTGCCCTACATGAAATAAATATAAAGTTTAAGGTGTTACAATATAGTAGGGGCATTTGTTTCCGCCCCTGCCAAAAACCTAAAATCCCCTGCAATCAGGCACATCCTCTTACATAAACTCATCACTTTATTTCCTGTTCAAGTTTTTTAAATTCCTCTGTATCAAAAAACTCAGCTAGTGGAATTTCTAAACCATCGCATAGCATCTTAAGCGTTACTATGCCCGGATTTTGACTTTTACCATACAGAATATTTTTTATTGTTGATGGGGCTACTCCCGAGTCGGTAGCAAGCTTATTTATCGTTATTTTTCTTTCCTCACACAAAAATTGTATTCTACGTTTAACTACTTCATAAGTATTCATATTAACACCTCATAATATTTTATAGACTAATTATAGCCTATAACTATTGACAAAGTAGGCTATATATGATACAATATGAGCTATAAATAGACTATTTCTTTCTTCCTTGCTATTTATACCCAAAAATGTAAATATGCTTAACACCATTATTTACATCATTATAAAGGTTGCTACACAAAAATGCTGAACGAAATTCGTTCAGCATTTTTGTACATCCCCATTGTACAGAGCGATGTCAAGGGGATGGTTCTATTGGCGCACCATCAGGTGCAAACAGAACCATCCCCTTGACACGTTGACGCTTTCCCTTATTTTCTTAAGGTTTTAATAAAATTCTCAAAAAGTTTCTTTTCTACGGTTTCTTCCTTATTAAAACTTAATTCAGGATGCCACTGCACGCCGAAAATCCTTCTTTCTTTATTTTCTATGGCCTCAATTACTCCGTCATCAGATTTTGCCACAACACTGAGATCTTTTCCAAGTTTAGTAATATGCTTCACATGGAATGAGTTTATCTCTGCCCTTTCAGAATTAAACGCATCATATACAAAAGAGTCAGGCTTAATATTTATAAAGTGAGTTGTCTCTTTATGCGGTTTAGTGTCATCCTCAGTTATGTATCCAATCGTTCCGCCAAAGTATAGATTTATCGCCTGATGCCCTGCACAAATTCCAAAAATCGGCTTGTCCGCTTTTGCAAAGCAGTCTATGAGTTTCAAATCAAGAGTCAAAACGTCATAACTCGCTTTATTATAACTTCCCGGAATCACAAGGCCGTCACAAATGGATACATAATCCTCACATTCATTAGGCGACATAATTGCACACAAACCTACTCCCATCTGTTGTGCCATGAGTATAAAATCATGATTTACATAGTGTTTTAAATTAAAATCGTAGTTCTCCTTTTTTAAATCCAGATATCGTGGTGACACTGCTAACTTCATAATGTTTTTCCTCCATTTTTAAATTCTGATATGTTACGAAAATTTTCCTATTTGGTTCATTATAACACATAAAACACCCTTGTACATAGACATCTTGCAACAATATGGATTTTTCATAACACAACATTTTAAAGGTTTTATGCAAATTTAGTTGACTTTATATTATATTTATGATATACTAATGAACGATAAGTTCTAAACATTATTTTTATTATCAAGGAAGAGAGGAAACGTAAATATGGATACAGACGACGGCGATTGTAACCGAAACACTGTTTTTTATATTTATTTGTTATATGAAGCATACCTGCGCGCTAAGATTAATGCTCGCAGGCGTGCTTTTTTGCGTTTTAATAAAGTTATCATTTAGCAAAAACGATATAAAAACAAATAAAATTTTAAAAAATAGTATTTTAAGGAGCAATCAAAAAAATGACACTACAAATAATAGTAATGCTTGTGTGCGTGATGATGTCAGCGTATTTTTCGGCAACGGAAACCGCTTTTTCATCATTTAACAAGACAAGACTTAAAACGATGGCAGAAAAAGGCAGTAAAAAAGCAAGCCTTGCGCTTCGTTTATCCGAAAACTATGACCGTCTGATTTCTACAATCTTAATCGGTAACAACATTGTAAACATTGCGCTTGCATCAATCGGCACAGTTTTATTTGTGCATTTGTACGGCGATGTCGGTGCAACTATTTCAACCGCAGTAATCACGATTGTTGTACTTATTTTCGGCGAAATTTCGCCCAAGAGCATCGCAAAAGACAGCCCTGAAAAATTCGTGATGTTTTCTGCACCAATCATTAACATCTTCATATGGGTACTGACTCCGCTTAATTTCCTGTTTACGCAGTGGAAAAAGCTTATTTCTTTGATTTTCAAAGTTGAAGAGGACTCAAAAATGTCTCAGGAAGAGTTACTTATGCTTGTTGATGAAATTGAGCAGGACGGAAGCGTTGACACAGAAGAGGGCGAGCTTATAAGAAATGCAATCGAATTTACCGAGCAGGAAGCAGAGGATATTTTAACTCATCGTGTTGATGTCGAGGCAATCCCGATTGATGCACCGAAGGAGGAAATTGCAGAAATTTTCTTTAAAACAAAATTCTCTCGTCTTTTAGTTTACGAAAATAACATTGATAATATAATCGGCGTAATCCACTTAAAAGACTTCCTGAAAGTAGATGGTATAATCGACGAAGATATCACATCTATTATGACAAAGCCTGTGTTTATTCAGCGTTCTGAGAAAATTAATGACCTTTAAAAATTCTTCAGACAAATAAATCGCACATCGCAGTTGTTGTTGATGAATACGGTGGAACTCTTGGTATCGTTACGATGGAGGATATTTTAGAAGAGCTTGTCGGCGAAATTTGGGATGAACACGACGAGGTCGTTGAGGACTTTAAGAAAATTGATGATACAACTTTTCGTGTTGATGGCTCGGTTAGCTTTGATGATTTCAGCGATTATTTTGATATTAAAGACGAGGAAACAGACAGCGTTTCTGTCGGTGGCTGGGTAATGGAAAACCTCGGTAAAATGCCCGAAATCGGCGATGAGTTTGTTTTTGAAAACTTAAATATAACGGTTACTGAAATTGATTCTCACAGAATAACTCAGCTTTTGGTTGTAATAAAAGAAAAAGAAGAAGAGAAAGATTCTGACGAAGATTAATATTTAATTGGAAAACGAGCTATGGCGACGCCATAGCTCGTTTTGTTTGCACAACCTTTAATCACATAAATTGGAATTTAACGTAGTACCGTTTGGCAGAGCGACAGGCTCCCCTGTGTAAGGGGAGCTGGGCAGATTGTCAAGTCAAGT